>JBATXP010000160.1:0-2990 GCA_049673465.1 Litorimonas sp. | reverse complement strand
GCGTTGCTTTCCATGACCACGGCGTAGCAATCGGACGGGCCGGACAGGCCCGCCTGCCGGATCGCGGCCAGAACTTCGGCCTCGGACACGCGCTCGCGCGCCATCGCGTCGGGCCGCATCGCGCCGTCCAATAGAAGCGGCGTCGGCGCGGCCACGACCACGTCTTCGACGCGGCTGTTGCGCGCCATCCATCCCGTCAGCCCGCGCTGCATCAGGAGCAGGACGGCGATCGCCAGGGTCGCGTCCAGCACGGTCACGGAATCGAAGCCGATGGCGGACGCGATGAGCGAGCCGATGGCCACGGTCACGATCCAGTCGAAATTATTCATTTTGGACACGGATCGCTTGCCGTTCAGGCGGATCGCCACGATGAGGATCGGATACATGAACAACGCGGTCACGATGGCGGCGTAGACGCTCTGCCAGCCATCGAAGAAAGGCGCGCTCCAGTCGATCACGGCCGTCACGGGCTCTGGTAGGAGGACACGCGCAGGTCCAGCGTCTCCGGTTCGGGGCGCGTTTCGAACACCATCTCCAGCATGGCGCTCTCGCCCTCGCCCATCAGAGGCAGGGTGGTGGAGAGGTTGACCTCCTCTTCGCCAGGCGGGGTGAGCGCGGCGTCGAGCACGACGTTGGTGACCGCTTCGGTGGAATCGTTCACCACCCGGATCGGCAGTACCCAGCTCCCATTGCGGGCTTCCAGTTCGTCATATTGCGCGTCCACGATGAACTGCGCCGGGCGGGTATCCGTGAAGATCAGCCAGACGAGATAGCCGACGATGGACAGCACCGCGGCCAAGGTCAGCAGGCGCGCGGCCCAGACGAGCAGCGTCGGCGGCGGGTCTTCCCGGAAGGGGCCTTCGGATTCGCGTCCGCCGCCGCTCTCTTTGTCAGGGGTTTCGCCTTCGCTCATCTTGGTGTTCGTGCTCACAGCACCAGCCTTCCTGCCGTGCCGCCCAGCGTGGTCGCATAGCCGACGATGATGATCCACAGGATCGACATTTCCAGGGGCGTGCCCAGATTGAGGTAGCCGAACGCCCATAGCAAGAGCGCCGCCACCACCAGGCTGACCAGATAGCAGAACAGGGTGGACAGCCATTTCTCCGCCAGCACGCCCTGGCTGTTGTCCTTTTTCTGGTGGAACCGTGCCGTGAACTCGATCCCGTAGGAGAGCAGGATGGAGAAGGCGAGGATGGCCAGCCCGTGATGCGGGCCGATTTCCGCCAACATGACCTTGGGTTCGATGGTCGGCACGATGTTGAAGGCGAACAGGATGCCGCCCAGCGTGGTGGCGGTGATCTTCTCCCCGTCCTCGCCGAGCAGACGGGTCGCGACCGACTCCTCGTCGCCGCTCCCGCCCGAGCCGCGCTTGCCGAGCTGGTTGATGGCGAGCGACGCGCCGAAACTGGTCGGCACCACCATCAAGGCGAGCAGGCAGACGATCACGGTCAGCGGTGTGTCCGGCACGATCCTCGCGGTGATGTAGAGCGTCACGAGGCTCGCCAAGAGGCCGAGCCCCATGGAGGTGAGCGCGTCCCAGAAGATATGCGTGCGCGCCCGGCCCGACTTGAATCCGGAATAGGAGATATAACCCATATTGATGGCGAAGGCCGCGACCATGATGACGATCAGGGCGGGCTCCTCGATGTTGCGCGCCCGCTCCCACATTTCCTGAGTGTAGAGCAGCGGCAGGGCGACGAAGAGCGCGCCCGCGAACCCGCGTAGCAGCTCGCGCAGTTCGTGCTTGTAGAGCGGCGCGGCTTGGTCCTCGATCTCGACGCGAAGACGGAGCGGCGAGCGCCAGGTTTGAATGATAGTTCCCTGCATCGTGAAAGGGACTCCTGGCATGACCGTTCGTTCCGGTTCCGGACTGCTGGCGTTAGTCGTGGGCAAGAGTCTGTTGCGGGGACGACATATGTCTATTTTTTCGCTCATCCCCGCGCACGCGGGGATCCAGTGGCTCACCGACCCCTCGGCAGGCCCCACCCCTCACCGACGTCGAGGCCGTGACAAGGACTGAGTTCCCGCATGCGCGGGACCAGGCAGGATAAAGTGATCCTCCAGCGTAAGAAGAGATTACGGCCCCCGCACCGCCTCCGACACGCCCGACAAGGCCGCCGCGAAAACGGGTGCGCTGAAACTTTCCAGGTCCTCGATCCGCTCCCCGATCCCGATGAAGTGGATCGGCAACCGGTATTTCTCCGACAGGGCGACGAGCACCCCGCCCTTGGCCGTCCCATCCAGCTTGGTCATGACCAGCCCGGACACTTTGGCCGTGTCGCGGAAGGCCTCGACCTGGCTGAGCGCATTCTGGCCCACGGTCGCGTCCAGCACGAGGACGCTGTGGTGCGGGGCCGAGCTGTCATAGCGTTCGATCACGCGGATCACCTTGGCGAGTTCGTCCATCAGCTCGGTGCGGTTCTGGAGGCGGCCGGCCGTGTCGATCATCAGGATGTCGTAATCCTCGTCCGTCGCGCGCGTCATCGCGTCGAACACCAGCGAAGCCGCGTCCGCGCCGGGCTTGCCGCTCATGACCGGCGCGCCCGCGCGCTCGCCCCAGACGGAGAGCTGTTCCACGGCCGCCGCGCGGAACGTATCGGCGGCGCAGATCAGGACGCGCTTGCCCTGATCGCCGAACCGCTTGGCGATCTTGCCCAGCGTGGTCGTCTTGCCCGAGCCGTTGACGCCCACGAACAGGATGACCTGCGGCCGGGCGAGGCCGAGCACGAAAGGCGTTTCCAGCGGCGTGAGGATATCGGAAATGGTCTCCGCCAGCGCGACCTTGATCTCCAGATCGGTGACCTGCTTGTCGAACTTGTCCTCCGCCAGACGCCCGCTGACGGCTTCCGCCACGTCGGAACCGAGATCGGCCATGATGAGAATGTCTTCCAGGTCCTCCAGCGCCTCCCGGTCCAGCGTGCGCTGGTTGAAGCTCGCCGCCATCTGGTCGGACATGCGAGAGGTCGACCGGCGAAGCCCCTTGCTGATCC
>JBATXP010000159.1:0-16229 GCA_049673465.1 Litorimonas sp. | reverse complement strand
GCCTTCGAGCAGGTCTTCCAGGCGGAGCCGGGGTCGCAGGCGGGCGTGGAGCGCTTCTTCCGCTTGGCCCGCCAGACGACGCTGGGGTTCGAGCGCTACGCGCGGCAGATCGCCCGCCACTTCCGCGCCCGTCCCGCCGCGCTGGAAGACGTCATGGACGGCCTGTTCCACATTGCGTTGGCGGACGGGGTCCTGACCGAGGATGAGCGCCTCTATCTGGAGCGGGTGGCGGACATATTCGGCTTTACGGAATCGGAGTTCGCCCGCATCAAGGCGTCCCATGTGGGACGCGACGCGGACGATCCCTATCTGATCCTTGCTGTCGACGAGGATGTGGACGATGCGGGGCTGAAGCGGGCCTACCGCCGCGCGGCCGCCGCGAACCATCCCGACCGTCTCGTCGCACGGGGCCTGCCGCCGGAGATGACGGCGCTGGCGACGCACAAGATGGCCATGGTCAACCGCGCCTACAATCAGATCAGGCAGGAGCGGAACCGCAAGCGGGCGATCCTTCTGTGACGCGCGCGACTTGATCCGAGGCATGCGATGACGCCCATGTGACGGTATCGCAATGGACGTAGCCTTGACCCCGCCGCAATTCTTCCCGATCTAGGGAGGGTAGGAGTAGGACGGATGACTGGAACGCATCATATCACGGGTCCCGGGGCGGGACTGTTCGGACAGCTGGGCCGCTGGTTCGCCGTCGCGGCCATGTCGGTCGCCGCCGCTTTCATGCTGTTCTTCTCCGCCGCCTTCGCGCTCGTGCTGGTCGGGGTGCTGCTGATCCTCGTCGCCGTCGCGGTCGCCGTCTTCTGGGTCCGCGCCAAGCTGACGGGCCGGCCCTTCGGTCCACGCGCCCAGATGGACGCGCAGATGGCGGAACTGCGTCGGCAGATGGGCGTGGATGTCCGGGCCACGTCGTCCGGCGATGCGGACGGTCCCGTCATCGACGCGACCGAGACGCCCCAAGGCTGGACGGTCGAGCGCTAAGCGCTTACGCGCCCGCCCGTGACGGGCCGGGACTTCTTCATCTTCATGCTGTGCTGCCTGTTCTGGGGCGGCAACTTCGTGGCCACGGCCTGGGTAGTCGGATCGAACCCCGTGCCGCCCTTCATGCTGGCGGCGATGCGCGCGGCCTTCGTGCTGCTGCTGATGGGCGTGTTCCTGTTCCGGCCGCTGCCCAAGGCGTTCGGGCGTCTCCTGCTGGTGGGGCTGTTCGTCGGCCCGGCCCATCTCGGATTGCTCTATACCGCCTTGCAAAGCGCGCCGGCCTCCGCCGCGTCGATCATCAGCCAGTCGCTGATTCCGGTCTCCACCATCCTGTCGGTCCTGTTCCTGAAGGAACGGATCGGTTGGGTGCGCGCCGGGGCGATCACCGTTTCCCTGATCGGGGTGCTGATCATGGTGTATGAGCCGGGGGCGTTGCGCTTCGACATGGCGATGATCCTCTTGTTCTTCGCCTATGTGGCGCTCGCCATTGGGTCGGTCCTGATGCGAACGGTGCCTCGGGTCGACTGGCGGCAATATGTGGCCTGGACCGCCGTGCTGGTCTTCGGTCTGTCGCTGGGGGCCACCCTGTTCTTCGAGACGGGCCATGCCGAGGTCTGGGCGCTCGCCGGATGGAAGCTCGTCGCCGTCGCGCTTTATGCAGCCGTCCTAGTTTCCGTTTTCGCCCACGGCCAGTATTTCCGGCTGCTCCAAACCTACGAGGTCAGCCAGGTTGTGCCGCTTTCCCTGGTCACGACCGTCTGGGCGTGCCTGCTGGGCGTGCTGCTGCTGGGCGAAACGCTCTATGTGCGATATCTGATCGGCGCGGCCCTGATCCTGCCTTGTGTCTGGATCATCGCGCGGCGCGGGACGATCCCGCCGGTGCAGGAGGATTGAATGCGGATCGATGCCCAGCCGTCCCCCAACTTCGGCGACCGCAAACTGCCCGTATCCATGCTCGTGCTGCACTATACCGGCATGGAATCCGGGGAGGCGGCCCTGGACCGGATGCTGGATCCGGCATCCGAGGTCAGCGCGCACTACATGGTCTGGGAAGACGGGCGCGTCACGCGTCTGGTCGGAGAAGACAAGCGCGCCTGGCATGCCGGTCGTGCGGAATGGCGGGGCGTGACGGACGTCAACTCCGCCAGCATCGGCATAGAAATCGTCAATGGCGGTCACGACTTCGGCCTGCCGGACTATCCCGACGCGCAGATCAACGCGCTCGTTCCGCTCTGCAAGCGTCTCGTCATGGACTACGCGATCCGTCCGCAGGATGTGGTCGGCCATTCCGACATCGCCCCGGAGCGCAAGAACGATCCGGGGGAGACGTTTCCCTGGGCCGGTCTGGCTGCGGCCGGGATCGGCCTGTGGCCGGGGGCGGGCAATGGCGACCGCCGCGTGCTGTTCGAGGCAGGCGACCGCGACCGGGGCGTCTCGCTACTTCAGCGCGGGCTTTCCGGCATCGGCTACGGCGTCTCCATCGACGGAATCATGACGGACCGCACCGTCGCGGTCTTGCGCGCCTTCCAGCGGCGCTACCGCCCCGCCAAGGTGGACGGGATCGCCGACATGGAAACCTTTGAACTCGTCGCGCGACTTGCGAACGCGCTCTAGCACCCAGACGCGGATGTAGCTCGCCAGACCCTGTTCGGGCCGCGCCGAAAGCCGCACATCGTCCAGCCCCGCGATCAGCGAGGAAACGGACCGCCCCTCCCGGATCGCCGCCCGGTCGATCTCGGCCCAGAACTCGGGTTCGAGCGCGACCGAGGTCGGGTGGCCGTGAATGGAAAGGGAGCGTTTTTTCATGTGCCGGAAATCAGACGGTCCAGACCTTTCTTGATCTCGTAGTCCATATAGTGAGGTCGGCCAAGAGGGCCGTCAAATATCTATGCGGAAAGGACGACAGTCCTTCCAAGTGTATTTCATGGCGTTTGCCGTTCCAGACGATAGAGTCCATATCGCATCAGTCGTCTTCAGCGTCCCGGAGATGCTTGCTCAGCAAACCGTTTCTTCGATGAAGCGGTTTCCCTGCTCGATGGGGTCTCGGTTCTCTTCGCACCACGCTCGCATGTTCACGGTCTTGCTGTCATCTCGATCCGCCGTTCGATCAGCTCTGACGGATTGATACCGTACGCTTTCGCGCCTGCCGCGGACGCAAACTAGTCCGTCTCCCGCCTGTGCCCTTCCAGACCGGTCTTCGCCTTCTCCTGCCGCGCCCTCTCCAACTTCCGTTCCGCCTTGGTCCCGCCCGTGTCGTGCGCGGTTCTCCTCCGCCGCCTTGGCGCGAGCGGCCTTGGCCTTGGCTTTGCGGACGTGGTTCAGGTTGATGGGCTGGGTCATGGGGCGGGATCGCTCTGGCACAGACCCGGACCGACCGGGTGTCTCGTGGGGCGTCCGTGTTCGTCCAAGGCGATGAAGACCATGCGGTCGATCGACACGATGTCGCGTCGGGAGCGCAGCTCCCGAACGCTGCATCGCAAGGTCACGGAGACGCGCGTGGTCGACGTCACCTCCATGCCGATTTCCAATACGTCGCCCAGATAGGACGGCGCCTTGAAGTCCATGGCGGAGATATATTTGGTCGCGACAAGATCCGCCCCGCTTTCCACGGCGGCGTAGACCGACGCCTCCTCGTCGATCCAGGCCAGCAGCTTTCCGCCGAACAGGGTGCCGCGGCTGTTCAGGTCTGTCGGCATGACCAACCGCCGGGACAGGAATTTCATGGCTCGGGCCTCCCGCTTGACGCGGTGGAGACCTTAGCGCGGACTGATCATCAGTTCCGGCCGCACGACCTCGTCGAACTGCGCTTCCGTCACGAAGCCCAATCTTACCGCTTCTTCGCGAAGCGTAGTCCCATTTCGGTGCGCCGTCTTCGCGACCTTGGTCGCATTGTCGTAGCCGATGGTCGGGGCCAGCGCCGTGACCAGCATGAGCGAGCGGCCCATCAGGTCGGCGATCCGGTCCGTGTTGGCCTCTATCCCGACGACGCATTTGTCGGCGAAGGCGGTCGCGCTATCGGACAGGATCTGGATCGATTGCAGCATGTTGTAGGCCATGACCGGCTTGAACACGTTGAGTTCGAAATGCCCTTGGCTACCCGCCATCGAGATGGTCGTGTTGTTGCCCATGACCTGCGTGCAGACCATGGTCAGCGCCTCGCACTGGGTCGGATTGACCTTGCCCGGCATGATGGAGCTGCCCGGCTCGTTGGCGGGCAGGGACAGCTCTCCGAGGCCCGAGCGCGGACCGGAGCCGAGGAAGCGAATATCGTTGGCGATCTTGAACAGGGACGCGGCGACCGTATTGATTGCTCCGTGCGCGGAGACATAGGCGTCGTGCGCGGCCAGCGCCTCGAACTTGTTGGGCGCGGTAACGAAGGGCAGCTTGGTATAGCTCGCCACCTCGTCCGCGAATGTCTCGGCGAAACCCGGCTTGGCGTTCAGACCCGTGCCGACCGCCGTGCCGCCCTGAGCCAACGGGTAGAGCTCTTCCAGCCCGCGTTCGATCCGTGCGATTCCGTTATCGAGCTGCGCGACATAGCCGGAAAACTCCTGGCCCAGCGTGATGGGCGTGGCGTCCTGTGTGTGGGTGCGACCGATCTTGATGATATCGGCGAAGCTTTCCGCCTTGTCATTCAGCGCGTTTCGAAGGTGCTGGAGCGCGGGCAGCAATCGGTGATGGATTTCCTCGGCGGCCGCAATGTGCATGGCGGTCGGGAAGGTGTCGTTGGACGACTGGCTGCGGTTGACATGGTCGTTGGGATGGACCGGGTCCTTGGAGCCGATCTCGCCGCCCAGGATTTCGATGGCGCGGTTGGAGATTACCTCATTGGCGTTCATGTTGCTTTGCGTGCCGGAACCCGTCTGCCAGACGGAGAGCGGAAAGTTGTCATCCAGCTTGCCTTCCGCGACCTCGCCCGCCGCTTGCACAATGGCCTCGCCTTCGCGCTCCGGCAGATTGTCGAGCGCCATATTGGCCTTCGCCGCGCTGCGCTTGATGATGCCCAGCGCGCGGATGACCGCAGGCGACATGATCTCGATGCCGATGGGAAAATTGATGAGAGACCGCGCCGTCTGCGCACCAAAATATTTGTCGGCGGGGACTTTGAGGTCGCCAAAGGAGTCGGATTCGGTGCGATAGTCGGTCATGGGCGGGCGTTTACTGGAAACGGGCCGGGCTGCAAGGGTGTGAGAGGGACGGAGATCGGTCCGCCGGACCTACTTCTTCCGGAATGCGTCCAGGCTGACCACCTTCGGACCCTCATCGTCCCCGTCCGGCGTGTCGTCCGGGTCTTCGGGCGCGTCTTCCGCCTTGAGCTTGCCGAGCGCGGGCGTCGTCGGAGCGGGGCTGCCCAGCGCGGTCGTGGTCGGGGCGGAGGCCGTCGGGGCAAGGCCGAGCACGGGCGCGCTGTCCATCTCCGGCGGCAGGTCGAAGGCGAGGGAAAAGCCCACGCTGGGATCGTGGAACCGGGTGATGGCGTGGTAGGGCACGCGCAGATATTTGGGGATGCCGCCGAACTTCAGCGTCACTTCGAAGTCGTCAGAATTGGCGGCCAGGTCCCAGAACTGATGCTCCAGGACGATGGTGATTTCCTCGGGATATTTCTCCGCCAGCTGGTCGTCGATCTCCACGCCGGGATAGCGCGTCAGGAAGGTGATATAGAAATGATGCGCGCCCGGCAGGCCGTCTTCGCGGATGACGCGGCGGATGGCGTCGCGCACGACACCCCGGAGCGCGAGGCTCCGCATCTGCTCGTAGTTCATCAGATCCTGACTCATGATCCCACCTTAGAGCGGCCCGACACCGGGTCAACCGCGAACGGCGGGGTCGGCGTTAAAGCGTCGCAAGGCGGTGCAGCGCGAGCCCTATTATGGGCCGTAGATAGACCATGTCGACCGATCTCTTCCAACCTCCTCATGCCAAACCGCTCACGGGCGAGGAGGGCTTCGTCGAGGCGACGTGGAAGTTCATTCGCAATCCGGTGGAAGGGTTCGGCCCACTCGCCTACCGCCAGCCCATCGTGACGGCCAAGACGATGGGCCAGACGCTGCACGTCATTTCCGATCCGGAAGGCATGACCGACGTGCTGGTCCGGCATGCCGACAAGTTCACGAAGACTGCCATCGACGCGCGCATTCTCGGCCCGGCGACCCGGGAGGGGTTGCTGTCCGTCCACGGCGACCAGTGGAAGCGCCAGCGCAAGTCGGTCGCCCCGATCTTCCGCAAGCGACACATGGCGGACCTCGCCCCGCTCATCACCGACGTTCTGGACGATTTCACGGCGCGCCTCGACCACCGCCCAAGCCTCGACCTGTCCGAAGCGATGGCCGAGCTGACCTTCGACGTGCTGGCAAAGGCGCTCTTGGGCGACCCCAGGGGGCTGGACCGCGACCGGCTCAAGACCGCGACCCGCGCCGTCGTGACCGGGGCAGGAACGCTGCGTCCGGACGACCTGCTGCCCTGGCCGCGCTGGGTGCCGCGCCCCATGACCCCGCGCGGGTCGAGTGCGCTCAAGAGGCTCAAACGCGCCGCCGACGACCTGATTGCCGAACGAACCGCCCATCCCAAGGACGATCTGGTCGGCCTCCTGATCGGGACGGAGAACCTGTCGCAGCGCGAAAGGCGCGACAATCTGATCGGCTTCTTCATTGCGGGCCACGAAACCACGGCCCTGACCCTGACCTGGGCGCTCTACCTGCTGGGCCGCCATAGGCCGACGCTGGAGCGAGTGCGTGCGGAAGTGAAGGACGCCTGCGGGTCTGGGCCGGTCGGTTACGACAGGATGGGCGATCTGGCCTTCACTCAGGCCGTGATCGACGAGACCATGCGACTCTATCCGCCCGCGCCGATCCTGAACCGGGAGCCGCAGGAGGCCGTCGAGGTGCTGGGCCGAACGCTGGTGCCGGGGGATTCCGTTTTGCTGAACAATTACGTCATGCACCGGACGGAGCGGCTATGGGACGACCCGCTCCTGTTCGACCCGGATCGGTTCCTGCGAGACCCCTCGCTCAAGGCCAAGGGGGCACCCTACATGCCGTTCGGCGCGGGGCCTCGCATCTGCGTCGGTATGGCGTTCGCCAACATGGAGGCGATCATGGTGCTGGCGACACTGGCTCGCGACTTCGACATTGAGGTTGCCGACGATGTCTACCCTCGTCCCCTCATGACGGTGACGTTGCGCCCCGAAGGTGGCGTGCCTGCGCGGCTGAGCCGGGTCGGCTAGAAGCTATTGTCCAGCAGGGGCTCGAAGGTCGGTCCGGCGAAAATCTGAATGCCAAGGCTGTCGATCTCTCGCATCAGTTCGGCTTCCTCGCCGTCCAGCGTGTCCTCCGGCGTGCGAATGAAGACGCCCTTGATCCGGCCCGGATGGCGTAGGGCGGCGTCGCGGTAGACGACCGGATCATGCTGCCCGCTATCCCCGATCAGGTAGAAGGGTAGGTCCGGATTGGCGGCCAGAATGGTGTCGATCGCATTGCCCTTGTGATTGCCATGCGTGCCGACGACCAGCTTGGTCGGGTCGATGCCGAAGTCGCGAAGAAACTTCGGGCCCCTCACAACGCCGTTCGCCATGAACACGGCTTCCAGGAAGCCGTGCAGGTTCCAGGGCGAGGAACTGACATAGAAGACGGGATTCCTGCTGCCCGACATGGAGCCCGCCATGAGCTTTAACAGCGTCGCCGTGTCGGGAAAGATGTAGCGCGATCCGACCGAACCCGTGACGCTGGTCCAGAGGTTCTTGCGCGTGGACCACGCCTTGGTTTGCATCACCGTGTCGTCAATGTCGGAAATCACGCCATATTCTGCCAGCGGAGACGTGACGAGCACGGGGTGGCTGACCGTCTCGCCCGTGCGGGCGGCGGTAACCCGGGCTTCGGTCCAGCCGGGCGGCGGGGACCGGCGTGGGAGCTCCAGCCGATAATAGCCTTCCTCATCGGACATGGCGGTCGCATCGCCGAGGCTGACTTTCTCGCCTTCGATTTCCTTGGTCATGAACAAGGCGGCCATGGCGGCCAGGTTTTCGACCAGGCCCGGCGTGTCGTTGGAGGCGCGGCTCGTATCCGCTTCCAACGCCCGTCCCCGGATGATGATCTTGTCAGGTGTGGAATAGCCGAAATAGGGCTGGAGGTGCAGGTCTTCCGGCGGGGCGTCGTCCTGGATGCTGTCGATGAGGTTTTCCGCCCGCACGGCGATGGAGTGCATGAATGAGGTCATTGCAGGCGCAACGAGATGGGGTTCCAGCAGTTCCGAGAAAAGTTAACGATGGTTGAAGATTCAACGTGAGTTATGGGAATGGGCGGGTGTGAGGAGAGTTTTCTGTTGTTCTCTCAATATTTGCGAGGAGAAACTGACCGTTGCCTTCTTACGATATTCAAGTTCCTCCCCCGTAAGGGGGAGGGGGACCGAAATGCGATAGAGGGAGCGTAAGCGACCGCAGCGTTTTGGTGGAGGGGGACAAACATGTGCCCGCCAGCAGGCGGTCCAGCTCCATCTAACCGATCGGAATTCGCTGCCGCTCACGCCGCTGGAGTCGCGGCGGCGACAAAAGAACATCGTGCTCGCTGCGCTGCGCGCGTTGCCCTTTTGCCGGTTGGAGAGAGCATGGCATGATACCGATGTCGGAAATAAGTGCAGGGTTTCTGTTGCCAGCTACCCTGCGAAGCCCGCCTAGGGGTCTGAAGCCCTAGGAGTTTAGTCGGAAATCATCCGGACCGCTTACGCGGCCAGGGCGAAATCCTCAGCATAATTGTCATTAGCAATTACTTTTGTCGGACTTTTGACGGAGTCCACACGAACGAAAGCTTACGTCTTTGGGCGTCTGTCGATGCTGTTTCGGCCCCATCAAAAGAGCACCGGAACCGATGGTCTTGTGGTGGAGCCGCCGGGTACTGCCCCCGGGTCCAGTCCGCTTATTACACGCGCCTTTATCGTCATAGCTGGCAAGCCAGCCAGAGATATATGGGCGCTGACCCCGATCGTTGCAATATAAAAGAGCGTCGCAACGAAAAAGCCGCCCCAGCGGGACGGCTTCGGTTCGAGTTCGGTCTTGGGCGCCTATAGCGAGTCGAGCTTTCCGGTGCGCGCGGCGAGGTGATAGAGAAAGGTGACGCGGCGCTTGTGGTTGTCGCCTTTCATATCCTCGCAGACGGCCTTGATATGCTCCATCGCCTCGTCCGGCTCCAGGCCCAGCTTCTTCTTGGCGAAGCCGTCCCGGATACGGTGCAGTTCGGACTCGTCCGAACAGCTGACCAGGGAGCTGTCCGCCCCGCGCAGGGCGATGCCCAGATGTTTGACGATCTTGTCGATATGCGCGTCGTCCGCATCCGCCGCGTAGCGCTTGACGTCGCCGTGATGATCGTAATCTGCCATTGTTGCTCTCCCACGTTGTTGAGTGTCCCCTGATTGAAAGACAGAAGGCGACTTGGCAAGCCCCGTGCGGGTTGAAACAGCCTGCCCGTCCCGTCATAGCGGCTGCGTGACGACCACCCACCGCATTCTGAAAGAGCTGGTCGCGTTCGATACGCGCAACGGCACGGGCGACGAGATCGCCTGCGTCGAGTGGCTGTCAGGACGCCTGCGCGCCCACGGGCCGGACGATATCGTCCTAGAAACCGTGCCCCGCTCGCGCGGAAAACCCGATAGCGCCTTCGTGCTCGCCCGGTGGGGGACGCCCAAGCTGCTCCTCAACGTCCACATCGATACCGTGCCCAGCGGAGAGGGGTGGACGCACGACCCGCTCGACCTCGTGGAACGGGACGGCAAGCTGTTCGGCCTCGGCACGTCGGACATTAAGGGCGCGGCGGCGGCGATCCTCGGCGCGCTGGAAACGGCCCGACCCCGCGACGTCGCCGTGCTACTGTCCGGCGACGAGGAACATGGCTCCGAAGTCATGCCGCAGATCGTGGAGCGCGGCCATCTAAGCGGCGTGGAGCGAGCCGTGGTCTGCGAGCCGACCTCCTGCCGCGTCGGGCGTGCGCATCGGGGCATGCTCGCCATGACCGCGACCTTTGAGGGGGCGGGCGGGCATAGCAGCCTCGCCGACACGCTGGAGCCGCCCCTGCTGCGCGCTGCCGAGTTCGCGGCGCGGCTGGGCACCTATAAGCGCGACCATCTCGACTTCGGGGCAGAGCCCTTCAAGGGACTGTGCGTGAATGTCGGGGACATAAGGTCCGATGGGGCCTACAATGTCGTGCCGACCACCGCGACCGCCTGGATATCGATGCGTCCTCCACCCGGCGACGATGTGCGGAGGCGAGAGCGCGACGTCATGGACCTGGTCACTGAGACGTCTCGCGACGCCGAGATCGACACGATCGTCGCCTTCGAGCCCTTCGCCTGTCGCGACATTGCGCCCTTCCAAGCCGTCTTCGACACGGAGGAGATCGTGGACCTGCCCTATTGGACGGAAGCCGCCATGCTGTCCCAGGCAGGCGTGAATACGGTCGTCTACGGCCCCGGCAATCTGGAGCAGGCGCACCGACCTGACGAATATGTCGAGATCGCGCAACTGGCCGCGGCGGAAAGGCGCTACGGCCAGCTTCTTTCCGGAGCCCTGTCGTGAGCCGTGTGCGCCAGACCGTCCTGTCTTCCCTCTCCGCCGTCGGCGCGACGCAAGAGGCGCGCTTCTACGCGGAGTTGTTCGCCAAGGACGATCCGGAGCGTTTCGCCCTGATCCTGCTCGACCCCCGCGTCTTGAAGAACCCGCTACTGGAGTCCTTGACCTCCAACCTGCAGATCCTGTCCAATCTGGGCCTCGCGCCGATCCTGCTGATCGGGGCGCTGGACGACAACCGCACGTCCATCAAGTTCCAGGCCCAGCGCCTGACCCGCGACCTCGATACGTCCGGGGTCAAGGTCGCCAAGCTGAACACGGCCACCTACGGGCTGATCGCGGAAATCCGCAAGCGCACCAAGGCGGGCATCATCCCGATCCTGGAGATGGAAGACCGGCGCGGACCGGCCAGCCTGCCCAAGCTGGTCAACGACCTGCGGCCCAACAAGATTGTCTCCCTGCAGCCGTCCGGCGGGCTGAGCGAGGGAGGCCGCCGCCGTGCCAATCTCCGCCTGTCAGAAATCGAGGACTTCCTCGATCGCGCCGACGTCACGCCCGGCCAGAGCGCCTTCCTTCGCATGGTGCAGCGCATCGAGCAGGACGCCAATGAGGGGCGCCGCTCCTACGTGCTGGCCTCGCCGCTCAACCTTCTGACCGAGCTGTTCACGACCAAGGGCTCCGGCACGCTGATTCGGCGCGGCGCGGCGATCGTGCGGCACGATCATCTGGACGGGCTGAACCGCGAGCTGCTGGCGGAGTCCATCTCGCGCGCCTTCGGCAAGCCGCTCCGCCCGGACGTGCTGGACCGCGAGGTGGACGCCGCCTTCGTTGAGCCGGAGTTCCGCGCCGGGGCGATCCTGACGCGCCTGTCGGGCTATCCCTATCTGTCGAAATTCTGGGTCGGCCCGGAAGCGCGCGGCGAGGGGCTGTCGCGCGACGTGTGGGAACGCATGGCGGAAGACCTGCCGCAACTCTTCTGGCGCTCGCGCCCCGACAATCCCTTCAACAGCTGGTATCTTTCCGTTTGCAGCGGCATGCAGCAGGCGGATGGCTGGCGCGTCTTCTGGAAAGGCGTGCCTGTTTCCGATCTTCCCCGCATCATCGAGGCCGCCGCCGGCGCGCCCGTCGACTTCGAACAGGACCCTTCATGACCGTCTCCATCACGGACGCCTTCGACTCCGGCAATATCGAGGTCCTGGACGCCTCCGACCCGCAAAATGTGCGCCTGCGCATCCGCCCCGACCGGCAGAGCGACTTCTACCAGTGGTTCCATTTCCGTGTCGCCGGAGCGAGGGGCGTGCCCTTGCGCCTCGTGATCGAGAATGCGGGCGGCGCGGCCTACCCCAAAGGGTTCGAGAACTATCGCGCCTGCATGAGCGTGGAGCGCGAGGACTGGCTGCGCGTGCCGACGAGCTACGCCGACGGCGAGTTGACGATCGAGGTCACGCCCGATGCGGACGCGGCCTATTTCGCCTATTTCGCTCCCTATTCGCAGGAGCGGCACCTGAACCTGATCGCGGACGCCATCGCCCATGACGGCGTGTCGCTCGACGTGCTGGGCGACACAGTGGATGGCCGCCCGGTCGACTGCCTGAGCGTCGGCGAGGGCGACAAGACGATCTGGGTGATCGCCCGCCAGCACCCCGGCGAAAGCATGGCCGAGTGGTGGATGGAAGGGTTCATCGCCCGCCTGACCGACCCCGAAGACGAGGTCGCGACGACAATGCGCCGCGAGGCGCGGTTTCGCATCGTGCCCAACATGAACCCGGACGGGTCTTTCCGGGGTCACCTGCGCACCAATGCGGTCGGCGCGAACCTGAACCGCGAATGGGACGCTCCGACGGCGGAGCGTTCGCCCGAAGTGCTGTGCGTTCGGAACGCGATGGACGCGGACCGCCCGGTCCTCGCGTTCGACGTCCACGGCGACGAAGCGCTGCCCTACAATTTCATCGCGGGCGCGGAAGGGATTCCCGGCTACACGGAGACGCAGGCCGCGAACCTCGACGCCTTCCTCAAAGCCTTTGTGAAGGCCAGCCCCGACTTCCAGACCAAGATCGGCTATCCGCTGACACCGGCGGGCAAGGCCAACATGACGATCTGCACCAACCAGCTGGCGAGCCGCTACGGCTGCCTCGCCATGACGCTGGAAATGCCGTTCAAGGATAATGCGAACGCGCCGGACGACGTGCGCGGCTGGAGCCCGGACCGGTGCGCGCAGCTGGGCAGCGACACGCTGGACGCGATGGCGGCGGTGGTGGGGCGGCTCTAGGGGAGGGCGCGCGGGATGTGGTGGATGTTGGGCTGCTCTCCTGTCCGGGGAAGGAACTCACTCTCATTCTTTCCCGCCTCCTAAGTTCCTCCCCCGGACAGGGGGAGGGGGACCGAAACGCGATGGAGGGAGCGTATGCGACCGCAGCGTTTTGGTGGAGGGGGAGACGAAACGGAAAAGCCTGCCGTGAGGCAGACCTCCTGATGGGCTCGCGCCGACAGTTCCCCTTTCCGTCCTTTGGGACGGACCGCTGCGCGGAGGTTTGCGACGATTGCCTTCGGCAATCTTAGACCCGCACGCGGGACGCAAACCTGTGGGGCTAGAGTTTGACGCGATCCACAATCTTCACCTGCTCGATCGCCTTGATCGCTTCCACCGTCTCTTCGCTCACCGCCCCGTCCACGCTGATCAGGCATACCGCCTCTCCGCCCTGCTCCATCCGGCCTAGATGGAAGGTGGAGATGTTCACGCGCGCCTCGCCCAAGATCCGCCCGACCTCGCCGATGAAGCCCGGCTTGTCGTCGTTGCGCACGTAGATCATGGAGGGCTCGAAGGCCGCATCCATCGGCACGCCGAACAGGCGCACGATGCGCGGCTCGCCGCGATAGATGGTGCCGACGATGGCGAACTTGCGCTGCGCCGTCTCGACCGTCAGCCGGATCAGGCTGTCCGCCCGCTCCGCCTCGTCGATATAGCTCTCCGTCAGCTCGATCCCGCGCTCCTTGGCCAGCACGGGCGCGCTGACCATGTTGACTTCCGGCATGGCGCTGCGCAGCAGGCCGGCGAGGGCGGCGGCGCTCATCGGGTTGGTGTTGAGCTGCGTGATCTCGCCCTTATAGGTGATCTGGATCGCCTGCGCGGGTTCGTGCAGCAGCTGGCCCATCATCGTGCCCAGCTTGTCGGCGAGGTCCACCCAAGGCTTGAGGCGCGGGGCCTCCTCCGCCGTGATGGAGGGCGTGTTGATCGCGTTGCTGATCGCGCCCGTCAGCAGATAGTCCGCCATCTGCTCGGCCACCTGCACGGCGACGTTTTCCTGCGCCTCGTTGGTGGATGCGCCCAGATGCGGCGTGGCGACGAAGCCGGGCGTGCCGAACAGAGGATGCTCGCGCGCGGGCTCCACGGCGAACACGTCCAGCGCGGCGGCGCGCACGTGACCCGCCTCCAGCGCGTCCTTGAGCGCCTCTTCGTCCACCAGCCCGCCGCGCGCGCAGTTGACCAGGATCACGCCCTTCTTGGTCATGCCGAGCCGCTCGCGATTGACGATGTTGCGCGTGCTCTCCACCAGGGGCGTATGCAGGGTGATGGCGTCCGCGCGCTGGAACAACTTGTCCAGCTCCACCTTGGTGACGCCCAGCTCCACCGCCCGCTCTTCCGTCAGGTAGGGGTCGAAGGCGATGACCTTCATTTTCAGGCCAAGTGCGCGTTCGGCGACCAGCGCGCCGATATTGCCGCACCCGATCACGCCCAGCGTCTTGTTGAACAGTTCCGTGCCCTTATAGTCGGACTTTGGCCATTCCCCGGTCTGGGTGCGCTCCGAGGCCTTGGGGATCTGCCGCGCGGCGGCGAACAGCATGGCGATGGCGTGCTCGGCGGTCGTGATGGCGTTGCCGAAGGGCGTGTTCATCACGACCACGCCGCGGTCGGTCGCGGCGGAAATGTCGATATTGTCCACCCCGATCCCGGCCCGGCCGATCACTTTGAGGTTGGTCGCCTGGCCGATGATTTCGGCATCCGGCCGCGTGGAGGACCGCACGGCGAGGCCGTGATACTCGCCGATGATCTCCATCAGCTCATCCTTGGACAGGCCGGTGATGACATCCACATCCACGCCCCGGGCCTTGAAGACCTCCACGGCGCGGTGGCTCATTTTGTCGGCGATGAGAACTTTAGGCATGTCCTTGCTCCTTCGCGCGGAGGGTTTCGATCTGTTGCTCGAACGCCCAATCGAGCCAGGGCAGCACGGCTTCGACGTCGCCGTGCTCGCACAGGCCGGAGACCCAGAGGCGAAAGCCGGGTGGGGCGGTGCGATAGGCGCCGAAGTCGAGCGCGACGCACTCGTCCGACAGCAATCCGACGATGGACTTGGCGAAAGCGGCCTGCTCGTCCAGCGGCAGGGCGGTGACGCGCGGGTCCACGATCTTCAGGCAGACACCGGTGTTGGATCGTTTCTCGTCGTCCTCGCACAGGTTCGCGATCCAGTCGCGCTCGGCCACCCAATCCCAGATCGTCTGGGCGTTGCGGTCGGCGCGGTCGTGCATGCCTTGCAGGCCGCCATTGGCCTTCACCCATTTCAACGCGTCGAGATGGTCCTCGGCGCAGAGCAGGGAGGGCGTGTTGATGGTCGCGCCTTCGAAGATGCCTTCGATCAGCTTGCCGCCCTTGGTGAGGCGGAAAATCTTCGGCAGCGGCCAGGGCGGCGTGTAGCTTTCCAGGCGTTCGACGGCCTTGGGCGACAGAATGATCATGCCATGCGCCGCTTCGCCGCCCATCACCTTCTGCCAGGAATAGGTCACGACATCGAGCTTCTCCCACGGCAGGTCCTGCGCGTAGACGGCGGAGGTGGCGTCGCAGATCGTCACGCCCTCGCGCTCGGTCGGGATGAAGCCGTAATCGGCGACCTTGACGCCCGACGTGGTGCCGTTGGCCGTGAAGACGAGGTCCTGCGACCCGTCATAGGGACTGAAATCCGGCAAGTGGCCATAGTCGGCGGTCAGCAGGGTGAGCTCGTCCAGTGGCAGTTGGGTGTCGGCGTCCACGACCCAGGCCTGGCCGAAATTCTCCCACGCCGCGACGATGACGGGTCTTTCGCCCAACATGGTCCACATGGCCATCTCCACCGCGCCCGTATCGGACGCGGGCACGATGCCGATGCGGTAGTCGTCGGGAACTTCGAGGACTTCGCGGGTGAGGTCGATGACCTCCTTCAGCTTGGCCTTGCCGAGCGCGGACCGGTGCGAGCGGCCCAACGCCGCGTCCGACAGCGCGTCTAGCGTCCAGCCCGGACGCTTGCGCGTCGGCCCGGCGGAAAAGCGCGGGTCTCTTGGCTTGTTGGCCGGTTTGGGTGGCTTAGCGGCCGGTTTGGAAATAGGGGAAGAGGCAGCCGTCCCGGACCCCGTCAGGATCCCCGGCTCGGGTTTGATCGTCATTTCATGTCTCCATTGGTTGCGTTTTTGTACAACCATCGAAGTGCCGCCCAGTGGGGAGCGGTGGCCCGAGGCGGCGGATAAGGCGATGGCGGGAAGAGTCAAGGCGTCGGTGTGGATGGAAGGGGTCTGTTTCGGACATGACCTCAGGTGCGACCGCTGGGCCATCAGCGGCAAGTCGTTGCGTTTGTGCCGGGTGTGGCACGAAGCGCGGGCCCTGCCCCGCGATGGGGAAGGGAGAAACAAAACCATTTACGCAAGGACAGAGCCCGCGCGT
>JBATXP010000158.1:0-2754 GCA_049673465.1 Litorimonas sp. | reverse complement strand
GGTGAAGGTCGTGGTGACGCGCTCCGGCGACGTTCCGCACGACCGGGCCTTCTTCCGGACGGGTTCCGGTGAGACCATCGTCCTGAGCCGGACGCCGACCGACGCGCCGGGCACGGTGGTCGCGTTCGACGGCGATCCCATCGACGCGGTCCTGCAATTGGCGCAAGAACGGGGTCTGAAAGACATCCTGATCGAGGGCGGGGCGCAGATGCTGAGGCTTGCCCTGCCGCGCGCGCGTGCTTTGCGCCTCGCCGTCAGCCCGAAGCGGTTCGGCGACCGGGGCCATGCTCGCCTGTTCGACGACCTCGAAACATTTCTCGCCCCGTTTCACGTGAAACGCACGGAGTGGCTGGGCGACACGGAGGTCCACCATATCGACCTGCTCCTGTCGCGCGCGCGCCCGCTCATGGAGAGGGCGTTGGCCCTGTCCGAACTCTGCCCGCCCAGCGACACGGCATTTGCCGTGGGCTGCCTTGGGTGCGCGGAAGATCTGTCCGTTCTGGCGAGTGGGTATAGTCGCGAAACCGGGCCTGCGGATCATGCGGAAGAGGCGATGCTGTCCAAACTCGCCAAGGGTCCGCACACCGTCGTCTGCACGCTGGAACCCTGCCTGACGCGTGCTTCCAAGCCGACGGGCTGCGCGGAGCGGCTGGTCGCGGCAGGCGTGCGGCGCGTGATCCATGCCGTCGCCGAGGACGAGACCTTCACCCGGCAGTCCGGGCTGGACCATCTGCGCGCGCACGGCGTGGAGGTGCTTTACCTGCCGGGCTTCGAGGCTGCGTTTCGCCGGGTCAACGCGCCGATCTACGGGACGCGATGACGCCGGAAACGCTGGCCGTCGCTCTGGGCCTGCTGAGCGCCGTGACGCTGGCGGCGGTCAACGCCGTGGTCAAGGCCGGTCGGGACGTGCTGATGGCGCGGGTGGTCCTGTCGGTCGTGTCCGCCCTGCTGACATTGCCCGTCCTGTTCTTCGTTCCCCTGCCGACCGGGCCGGTCTGGCTGGCCCTGATGTTCAGCCTGATGGCGCACGGCCTCTATCAGTTCGGGCTGATCAATGCGCTGTCGCGCGGCGATCTCTCGCTGGTCTTTCCCGTGATGCGGGGCAGCGCCCCGATCCTCGTGGGCCTCGCCGCGCTGGTCTTCCTGGACGAGGCGCTGAGGCCCGTGGAATGGGCGGGGTTGATCGTGGCGACGCTGGGAACGTTCGGCTTCGTGCTGCGCCCCGGCTTCACGCAATCGACACGGGCCGTGGGACGAACGGCCCTGGCGTTCGCGGCACTGACGGCCTGCGGCATCGCGGCCTATTCCGTGCTCGACGCGCGCGGCGTGCGACTGGCGGACCAGGCGCTGACCTATATCGCCTGGCTGTTCGTGCTCGACGGCGTGCAGATGGGCCTCGCGGGCTGGGCGGTCCGGGGGCGGCGGCTGATCGCCGACGGGATGAAGATCTGGCGCTACGGCGTGGTCGCCTCGCTCGGCTCCATCGTGTCCTTCGGGGCGATCCTTCTGGCGATGGACCTGACGGAGGTCGCACGGGTCAGCGCCTTGCGCGAAAGCGCGGTCGTGTTCGGCGCGCTGTTCGGCTGGTGGTTCCTGAAGGAAGGCTTCGGGCCGAGGCGGCTCGCCTTCTCGGCGATCGTGGCGGCGGGTCTGGCGATGATGAATCTGTAGCGGGAACGATTCACCGCACCATTCGCTAGACCCCACATGGCCCTCGACCCCGAAAGCTGGATGGA
Source organism: Litorimonas sp. (assembly GCA_049673465.1). Taxonomy (GTDB): domain Bacteria; phylum Pseudomonadota; class Alphaproteobacteria; order Caulobacterales; family Maricaulaceae; genus Litorimonas. The sequence continues at coordinate 1,018 of JBATXP010000158.1, read as the reverse complement.
AGTGCGCGATGGGCAGTTCTACTGCGCGCCCGCCGACGTCTATGTCGACCCGATGGAACCCGCGCCCCGCGCCGTGATCACGCATGGCCACGCCGACCATGCGCGCAAGGGCCACGGGACCGTCTGGGCCACGCCGGAGACGATCGACATCATGCGCACCCGCTACTATGTGGCGGAAGACACGCAGGCCGTGCCGCTGCGCTACGGCCAGCGGCACGATCTGGGCGGCGGCGTGACGCTCTGGTTCGCCAGCGCGGGCCATATCCTCGGCTCCGCGCAGGCCGTGTTCGAGTATCGGGGCCAGCGCATCGTGGCGGCGGGCGACTTCAAGCGCCATCCCGACCCGACCTGCGCGCCCTTCGAGGTCGTGCCTTGCGACGTGTTCATCACCGAAGCCACCTTCGCCCTGCCCGTCTTCCAGCACCCGCCGCTGGAAAGCGAGGTGGAAAAGCTGATGCGGAGCATGCGGACCCTGCCGGACCGGACGCACATCGTCGGGGTCTACGCGCTCGGCAAATGTCAGCGCGTGATGAAGACGCTGCGGCTGGCGGGCTACGAACACCCCTTCTACCTGCACGGGGCGCTGAAGCGGCTGACGGAACTCTATGAAAGCTACGGCCAGGATTTCGGGGAGTGGCAGCTGGTCAGCGAGATCCCTCGCGCCGACAAGGACCGGTTCCGGGGCAAGGTCGTGCTCTGCCCGCCCGCCCAGATCAACGACCGCTGGTCCCGCCGCTTCGCCGACCCGCTGCCGACGGTGGCGTCAGGCTGGATGCAGATCCGGGCGCGCGCGCGGCAGAAGCGCGCCGAGATGGGTCTGATCGTGAGCGATCACGCGGATTGGAACGACCTGCTGCGGACCTGCCGGGAAACGGGCGCGGGGATGGTCTGGATCACGCATGGCCGCGTGGAGGCGCTGGAATATGCGCTGCGCAAGGAGGGTATCAACGCCAAGGGGCTGCACCTGATCGGGATGGATGAAGAGGCGGGAGAATGAGCGACCCATCCTCTTCCTTTG
>JBATXP010000157.1:0-7077 GCA_049673465.1 Litorimonas sp. | reverse complement strand
CATAGAAGCAGAAGGCGCAACCCGCCTCGCCCCACTCGAATCCGGCGTCGCGGAAAATGCGGTCTAGCCCTTCGGCTTCGGCCTCTCGCCTGACGGCGCTGGAGCCCGGCACGCAGATCGCCGTCACCCCATCCGCCACGCGCCGCCCGCGCAGCACTGACGCGGCGGCGCGCAGGTCGGTGATCCGCGCATTGGTGCAGGAGCCGATGAAAGCCCCGCCGATGGGCAGATCCCGGATCGAAGCGCCGTCTTCCAGGTCCATATAGGCCGAGCCCCCCGACACGCCGTCCAGCCGTCCCGCCTGCCCCGGCGATGTGCCCCAGGTGACCGTATGGCCGACCGTACTTGCGTCGAACACGTGCTCGAAATCGAAGGTAGCGTCCGGATCGGTGGTCAGCGTGCGCCAATGCGCGACCGCTGCCTCCCAGTCCGCGCCCTTGGCGGCGAAGCGACGGCCTTCGAGGTAATCGTAGGTCGTCTGGTCCGGCGCGACGATCGCGGTGAACGCCGCCATTTCGACCGCCATGTTGCAGAGCGTCAGCCGCGCTTCGACGTCCAGCGCCTCGACCGCTTCCCCGCAAAACTCCACGGCGCAGCGCTTGGCTCCGTCTGCGCCCAGTTGGCCGATGATGTGCAGGATCAGGTCCTTGGCCGTGATGCCGTCCGCCAGCCGCCCGTCTACCCGGATGCGCATCTGGGGCGGCTTGGAAACGCGCAAGGTTCCCGTCGCCATGGCATGTTCGGCGTCGGTCGAGCCGATGCCCCAGGCCAGCGCACCCAGCGCGCCCTGGCTGCAAGTGTGGCTGTCGGGGCAGACCAACGTCAGGCCGGGCTGGGCGATGCCGAGTTCCGGCGAGATGACATGGACGATGCCCTGATCCGCGCTGTCCACGTCGATCAGGTGGATGCCCGTCTTCGCGGCGGCGGCGCGGGTCGCGGTGATGAAGACCCCGCCGCCCGGCGTGCGGGCATCGTCCCGGCCCCGGCCTTCATCCGTGCTGACGATGTGGTCCATGGTGCAGAACACCCGGTCCGGGTCGAGCGGCATCCGGTTCGATGCGATCAAGCTTTCCAGCGCGACGGAACCCGTGCGCTCGTGCAGGAAGACGCGGTCGACCGCGATCAGGTCCTCGCCGGAAGCGAGGCTCGATACGCGGTGCGCGTCCCAGATTTTGTCAAACAGGGTTCGTCCCATGCCCCTATAGATAGGGCAGCCGCGTAGAAACGCGACTGCCCGAAATCAAAGCGACCCGGCTGAAGCTAGAAATCGAAGCCGATGTCGATCCCGTAGGTGCGCGGCGGGGCGGCGTAGAGCGCGGCCGCCTGGCCCGGGGCAGCGCCCGCTGAGGTCGACGCGCGGTTATACTCTTCGTCGGTGACGTTGCGCACCCAGAGCGCCACGTTCCAAAACGCGTCGTCGGGCCGATAGGCTACGCGGACGTTGGACAGGTCGGGAATTTCCGACAGGGCCGTGTCCTGATTGGCGACGAGGTTGAAGCTCTCATCCTCGAACGAGATATCGCCGGAGAAGATCAGGTCGCCCTCCCAGAAGGGCTGGTAGTAGATCGCCGCGAGGTTCGCCTTGTAGGACGGCGCGTTCTTGAGCTCCAGATCCTGTGCGCACTGCACGGTGGCGACGCCGCCTGGGCAGGTTGCTCCGTTATTGGTCAGTGCGCCCGCCTGTGCCAGCGTCAACTCCTCATACTCGCCATCGAGCAGACCCAGATTGCCGACGAGCTCGAAGCGGTCGTTGGGCGCGAAGACGAAATCGAACTCGAAACCCTGAATGGAGGTTTCGTCCACGTTGAAGCGGGTGAAACCGACATTGGGCACGGTGGCGGAGATTTGCAGCCCGTCATAGGCGCTGTTGAAATAGGTGCCGTTGAAGCGGACCCGATCGCGCGCGAATTGCGACTTGAAGCCGACTTCCACGGTTTCCACCGTTTCTTCCGTCACGGGCAGGAAACACGCCGTGGGCGCGAAGCAGTCGGCGGAGAAGCCGCCGCCCTTGAAGCCCGTGGAGAAGGAACCGTAGAGCAGGAGGTTGTCCTGCATCTGATAGTCGACCTTGGCGGTGTAGCTGACATTGTCGTCGTTAAGTTCGGCGACGTTGAACAGGTTGCTGCCGCGGTTCAGCCCCTCGAAATCACGTGAATCGTCCGTATAGCGAAGCCCGCCCGTGAAGGTGAAATCTCCCACTTCCAGCTCGCCCTGGCCGAACACGGCGATGCTTTCCAGATCGGATGCGACGCTGAACGGGAAGACGAAGCGCGTGTCGAAGTTCAGGTCCTCCTTGTAGTAGAACCCGCCCATGACGAAGTTGAACGGGCCGTCCAGATTGCTGCTCAGCGTGACTTCCTGGCTGATCTGTTCCTGATCGGTCTGTTGGAAGTAGGGAAGGCTGATATAGCTGGACAATTCGTCGTCCAGCTCGCGGAAAGCCGTGATCGATTGTAGCGTGAACCCGCCTATGTCGCCCGTGATCGTGGCGGACAAACCTTGGCTGACCGTCTCGCTCTCGTGCCCGGCGAAGCAGCCGATGCGGCGGAAGTCGAACACGCCCGCTTCGGAAAAGGGCGTCACGAGCGCGGGACAGTCCACGCCGGGCGCGGGTTCGATGGTGAAGATGTCGCCATCGCGGTCCAGATCGGCCGGAATGGTGCCGGGAATGGGGTCGGAATCGTCTTCCGTGTAGTCCGCGCTGATGAGGATGTTCCAGTCGCCGATATCCTGGGACAGCTGACCCCGGATGGCGTCGGTCTGGACGGAACCCTGCCCTTCATAGACCGGGTTGCCCGCCACGCCGATGGCGGTCTGGTCGAAGAAGCCGTTGCGGCTGGTCGTCAGGCCGGACACGCGCAATGCGGTGGTGTCGGAAATGGGGATGTTCACGGTCGCGTTGAAATCGACCCGGTCGTAATTGCCGACCGTGACGCGTCCCTTGGCGCTGAACTCTTCCGTGTCCGGCTTGATCGAGGTGATCTTCAGCGCGCCGCCGTTCGAGTTGCGGCCGTAAAGCGTGCCCTGAGGACCGCGCAGCACCTCGATCTGCTCCAGATCCACCAGGTCGAACAACGATCCGAGCGCGCGCCCGAAATAGACCCCATCCACATAGATGCCGACGGCAGGCTCGACCGCGCCGCGCGATTCATCCTCGCCGATGCCGCGCAGGAAGATGCGGGCCGCATTGGATGTACCCGTATTGGTCGCAAGGTTGAGGTTGGGCACGAAGTTCTGGATGTCGAGCGTGTCCTCTATGCCGCGAATTTCGAGGTCTTCGGCGTCCAGCACGGTGACGGCGACCGGCACGTCCTGCGTGGTTTCGACCCGGCGCTGGGCCGTGGTGATGACTTCGTCGATCTGGGCGAACGCGTCCGCGGGGAGCAGCATCGCGCCGGCGAGGGCCAGGACGGACGCTGTGCGTGTGAGGAAGATGGGTTTCATTCGAGTCGCTCCTAAGACCGGGTCGGGCCGCTTCGCGGGCCGCGCGGTTATGACAATGGTTCGGTCCCATAGAAGCGGGCTCTTGCGGCCCGTCTCCCCTGCATGGACTGGGGTAGGACCCACGAGGCGAGCGCGTTCTTGACATGAAACAAATATCGCGCCGCTTTTCTTGCCGACTGTTGCAATCATGCCGCACCATGTCGATTTCCACGCCGCCATGCCTGGAATGCGGGCGCATGAAGGCGTGTGGACCGGTCTCTATCGGCACCTGGACGGCGATGGGCGCGAAGTGCTCCGGCACCGAAGCCGCGTGGTCTGCGAGTTTCCGCAGGACGGTCCCTTCGCCTACATCCAGCGCAACACCTTCACCCATGCGGACGGTCGGGTGGAGCGTGCGCGGCTGGACGGGCGGTTCCGCGACGGACGGCTCTGGTGGGACGAGCCGACCTTCAGCGGATCGGCCTGGGAAACGCAGGACGGGCTGATCCTGCTGCATCTGGATCGACACGACCTGCCGGGTACGGTGTTCTGGGAGATCATCCTGCCGCCGGTCAACGATTTGCGGTCTCGCACCTGGCACTTCGTTCGCGACGGGGTGCTGATCCGCCGCACATTGTGCGAGGAGCGCAGGGAACCGGTTTGACGCACGCCAAGACGAAGCGCGCCGCCGCCCTTAGGAAAGCCGTCATGAACAAACCCGTCCTCGACACGCTCACCCAGATCCTCGGGACAGACGGGGTGAGCGAGGTCGATACCGACCGCGCGCTGTTTTCCGAGGACATCTGGGCGAAGGGCGAGTTGGCGGACGTCGTCATCACACCGACCACCACACAGCAACTCGCCGACGCCGTGGCCGTGGCTCACCGCGCGAAGATGCCGCTCAACCCGCGCGGCGGCGGGATGAGCTACACAAAGGGCTACACGCCGGACCGGGTGGGTACGGCCATGCTGGATCTCTCCAAGATGGACCGCATCCTGGAGATCAACGCGCTCGATATGACCGTCACCGTGCAGGCGGGCGTGACCTGGGCGGAGCTCTACGAGGCGCTCGCGCCGCTCGGCCTGCGTACGCCTTTCTGGGGGCCGCTGTCTGGCCTCTCTTCCACCATCGGCGGCGGGCTGTCGCAGAACAACGCCTTCTTCGGGGCGGGCACGCATGGGCCTTCCACGGACTCGGTCACCTCTCTCACCGTCGTCCTGGCGGACGGGACGGTCGTGAAGACCGGGACCGCCGCCAGTCCCAAGGGCAAGCCGTTCTGGCGGCAATACGGCCCCGACCTGACGGGGTTGTTCCTCGCCGATGCGGGCGCGTTCGGCTACAAGGCGGAAGCCACGCTGCGCCTCATCCCGCTCCCTACCGACGAAGCCCATGCCAGCATGGAGTTCGAAAGCGCCCACGACTGGGCGGAGGCGATGGCGGAGATGGGACGGCTCGGCTTCGCCTGCGAGCTGTTCGGGTTCGATCCCAACCTGCAGGTGGTGCGCATGAAGCGCGCGAGCCTCGCCGCCGACTTCAAGACGCTCGGCAATGTCGTGACCAAGGGCAAGGGTGGATTGCTGAAGGGGCTGGCGGATGGGGCCAAGGTCGTGCTGTCGGGACGCTCCTTCATCGACGAGGCCGCCTACAGCCTGCACTGGATCGTGGAGGGCTACGACAAGGGCGAAGTGTCCGCCAAGATGGATCGCCTCAAGGAGATCGCGGAGTCGCATGGCGGCAAGGCGATCGACAACTCAATCCCCAAGATCATGCGCACAAACCCGTTTGGGCCGCTCAACTCCATCCTGGGCCCGCAGGGCGAGCGCTGGGTGCCGATCCACGGCATCGTCTCCATGGGCGACGGCCCGGCCTGCGTCGCGGCGATGGACCGGATGTTCGCCGAAATGAAACCGGAGCTGGACGCGCATGAGATCACGACCGGCTACCTGCTGACGACGCTGTCCACCAATGGCTATCTGGTCGAACCGGTCTTCATCTGGCCGGAGGAAATCCACCCGATCCACGAACAATCCGTGGAGCCGAGCGTGCTGAAACGCGCCACGCGGTTCGAAGCCAACCCGGCGGCGACGGCGCTGGTGACGAAGGCACGCCAGAACGTGATGGACATCTTCACGGAGTTCGGTGCCGCGCACTTCCAGATCGGGCGCACCTATCCCTACCACGACAATCTGTCGGACGAGACCAAGGGCGTGCTGGAAGGCATCAAGCGCCTGCTGGACCCGGACGGCCTCGTGAACGCCGGATCGCTCGGACTGAACAGATGCACCTGATCCGGGCCGTCACCCTCGCCTCCTCCGACCTCGACCGGTCGGTGGACTGGTATACGCAGTGGCTGGACTACGAGCTGGTGGAGGACGCGCCGCTCGACGCCGATGTGGCACGGAGCTGGAACGCTCCGAAGTCTGGTGGAAGACGCACCATCGTGCTGCGGCCGTCATCGGGCCGGAACGTCTTCCTGCGCTTCGTCGAGCAGGACACGCATCCGGACTACGAACCGCTCAAGACCTATGGCTGGAATGCGGTGGAAATCTGCACGCGGGACACGGATGCGGTCAATGCCCGCATGATGGAGAGCCCGTTCGAGATCATCGGCCCGCCCAAGCGTATCGCAGGCCTCGACGCCATCTATCCCATGCAGGTGATGGGTCCGGACCGGGAGGTGGTCTACCTCACCCAGATCAACGACGACCTGCCGCAATACGACCTGCCGCGCGCGAGCAGCCTGATCGACAGCCTGTTCATCCTCGTCGCCGGAGCGCCGGATATGGACGCCCACCTGCAATGGCTGGAGGACACGCTGCTGCTCTCCCCCGGTCGGAGCATGGAAATCAACTACACCATGATCAACAAGGCGCACGGCTTGCCGGACGGGACGCAACACGCGCTGGCGACCGTGACCCACGAACGCGACTGTTTCCTGGAGATCGACCAGTATCCGCAAGGCTCCACCGCGCGCCCGCGCCGAGACGGCGAACTCAATCCCGGCATCGCCGTGGCGACCTTCCGCCACCCGCAATTCGATGCCGTGCTGGAACGCGCGGGCGGCAGCGCCATCACGCCGTCGGGCCTCGTCTATGGCGGGAAACGCGCCTTCACCACCGCGTCGCCGGACGGCACGCTCTACGAGATTGTCGAACCATGAAACAGGTCGTTCTCAAACACGCGCTCACCGACAAGCCCGTCGCCGCCGACTTCGAACCGATCGATGCGGACGCCCCCGCCTGTCCCGACAAGGGCATGGTGGTGCGCGTCAAACATATCTCGCTCGACCCCTATGTCGGCACGCGTCTGCGCGGGCAGCATATGGGCGAGCCCGCGCCGGAACCGGGCCAAGGTCTGATCCCCGGCGCGGTGGTCGGCGAGGTGATCGAGAGCCGCTCGGACATTCTCAAAGTCGGCGATTGGGTGCATTCCATGGAAGGCGGCTGGGCGGAACAGGTCGCGCTGGTCAGCTGCGACTGCCAGAAGATCGATCCGGACGCCGCGCCGCTGGACGCCTACATTGGCGTGCTGGGCATGCCGGGCCTGACGGCTTGGGCGGGCGTGACGCAGCTGGCGGGGATCAAGACCGGCGAAAGCTTCCTGGTCGATGCCGCGTCCGGCCCGGTCGGCGCGACGGCGGCGCAGATCGCGCG
>JBATXP010000156.1:0-1842 GCA_049673465.1 Litorimonas sp. | reverse complement strand
CTCCTCGGCGAGACGGGCACCATGCATCTCGACATTCCGTTCAACTGCCCCGCCGACCATGCGGCCCGCCTTGTCCTGAGCGATCCAACAGACTTCACGTTGCCCGGCGAGATGGAGGTCATCGAGCCGGTGGACCAGTACATGCTACAGGCGGAGGCCTTTGCTGCCTCGGTCCTCGATGGGGCGCCGCAGGACACGGATGCATCGGACGCGGCCTGCAACGCTGCCGTCATTGAGGCGCTCTTGCTCGGTGCCGAGAATGGCGACTGGCAAGAACCGATTCACGAAAGGTAGGCGAGATGACCGCACATACTCCCGTCATCGACAGCGTAGCCATACTCGGCGGCGGCATCTTTGGAGTCTCCGCGGCTGTCCATCTGGCACGGCTGGGCGTGTCTGTGAACCTCGTCAACGACGGTCCGCTTGGCGGTGGCGCATCGAGCCGATCGCTAGCCTGGTTGAACTCTGCAGGCTCTCGACCTGCAGCCTATCATACGCTTCGTACAGCCGGCATCGAGCGCTATCGCACGCTCTCGGCTTCCGAACCCAATTCCGATTGGTTGCGCTTTGATGGCGGTCTCTTTTGGCGTGGGAGCGACAGAGAAAGCGAGATCGTCCCGCGCCATGAACATGAGGTTGCTATCGGCTATCCGTCCGAACGTCTATTAGGCGAGGATGCTGCGCGACGTATTCAGGGTGTGCGGGCGGGGGCCATTCCACCCATAGGCGCAATCTTAAATGCAGCAGAAGGCTGGGTCGATCTGCCGACTCTCATCGCCCGCCTGGCCGATGAACTCGTCACGCTTGGCGGCCACGTCATAACCGATGCCGGAACTGCCGAGCCCGTCCTGACCGACAACCGCGTCATCGGTCTGCGATGCGCCGATGGCCGGAAAATCAGCGCCGATGTCGTCCTATTGGCAGCTGGGGCCGCCGTTCCTAACCTCACCACCATGCTCGGCTGTCCGATCGCGGACGCTACGCCGATTGCCCTGTTGATCGAGTCCGAGTCCGTGGATCACCCCCTTCAAGTCGTGCTCAACACGCCACGCGTGGCGGTTCGGCGGACCCCGACAGGAGCGTTCCTATTCGACTCCGGCTGGTCTGAGCGAGAGGTCGTGCTGGGCGATGATGGCCGCCCGCAAGCCCGCCAGAAGACGATAGACGGTCTCGTCGCTGCCCTGAGAGATGTCCTAGATCCCGTTCCAGATATCCGAGTAGCAGGAATTCACATGGGCCCCAAACCGATCCCGGCGGACGGATTGCCGGTATTTGGCTCTTTGCCTGGCGTTGAAAATTGCTACGTTGCCTTTAGCCACAGCGGTGCGACGCTGGGCCTCATCTCCGGTGAACTTATTGCTCAGGAGATTGCCCTCGGAATTTCCGAAAAGCTCCTGAAACCTTTTCGTCCTGATCGGCTTGTCGGATAGAGGTTGACGAGACTGGAAGCCTGAACAGGGACATGTCTCGTAAGGCGACTGATCGGCAACAAGCTTGGCGAATTAGATGAGATGGAAGACATGGGATGCTTGAGGGTTATTACATAATACGGAGTTACATAAATCGCAGCCGATGACCGGTGCTCGACATCCACCGCTGGTTCAAAGCGACCCTCGTCCCGGGCGATTTCGCCAGTCACGCCGCGACGACGGGCGGGTCTGCAGCCGCCTACTACTTCCGGGACGTGGAGACCGCCCGGGATTTCATCGCGACCTTCCCGGAGCTAGGCTCAGGACTCATTGATCAGATCCAGAATATGACGATTGCGGCTATCGCGATGGCGGACATGAAGGTGTGGGCGCAGCGATCGTAGCGGGTGTGGATGCGGCGCCAGTCTTTGAG
>JBATXP010000155.1:0-1691 GCA_049673465.1 Litorimonas sp. | reverse complement strand
ATGGCCCAGCTTTTGGCCTTGTCCTTGTACATGCCCCACATGAAAGCGAGCATGACGAGCGACATCATCCCGCCCATATAAAGCGCCATGTAAGTGCGGGTTTCCGAGAAGCGGACATGGCTGAGCTGGTAGCTATTCAGATACATCAGTCCGAGCATGATGACCGTCGATGTGGCGATCATGGCGAGGAACCGACCATAGCTGCTGCCATGTTTCATGGCCCCGTGTGCGTGCGTCGTCGCAGCGTTCGCTTCGGCCTGTTCGTCATTGGTTTTCGTCATCGATCTATCCTTCTGTTGGATGGGTGGGTGAGGGGAGGTCATCGGCGTTGACGGCCGGGGACTGAGGGGGCCGCACGGGGCAACCGGGTTTTGGAAAGCGGTGGAGCCTGCTCGGATGAGCTGAAGTGTGGACGGCTCACCATCCGGAAGAGCAGGGCGGCCGAGCAGGAAATCAGCAGGAAGCCATTGAGCGATGCCACGCCTGCAATCAGGCGCAGATGTCCCGTCGGATAGATATCGCCGAGGCCAAGGGACGTGTAACTCACGAGCGCGAAATAGTAGGTGTCCATCCACCCCGACTGGCCGTCAGCGCTGGCAAAACCGCCCAGTCCCAAGGCTTGACCAGCCTTCAGAGCCGCTGCGTAGAAACCGGCCTCCGTCACATGCAGAAGTCCGATCAGCCCGAACGTGCCGACCCAGAGCAGGGGGCCGGTCGTGAACGCGTCGTCGATCCGTCGCGCGACCCCGTGCAATACACCGAGATGCAAGATGGCGGTGGCTGCAAAGGTCAGACCGGCAATGATGACCGCGACAATCATGACGGATCTTCCCGGTCCATCCAGACATAGTCGATGGACCGCGCACGGACGGGATGGCTGCCGACTGGCTCGACCTGAAAAGTCGTAAAGTAGAAGTCAAAACTCGTCGTCAGAACAGCTTCTGCGGCGCGGATCACATCCTGCGCGTTCGCGGTTTCAGAAATTCCGATATGAGCGGAGAAAAGGTTGCGGTCCGATGTCAATGACCAGGCGTGGATATGGTGCAGATCCTCGACGCCCGGAAGTTCCGTCAAGGCGACTTCAATCTTTTCAAGATCGACATTGATGGGAACCGTTTCCATGAGCAGGTTCAGCGTATCGCGCGTGATGCCCCAGCCCGCCCAGATGAGCACAAAGCCAAAGGCCGTCCCCAGGATTGGATCGATTAGGGTGAAACCCGTAAAATAGACGACCGCCGCTGCGACGATGATGATGAGGCTGCCGACAAAGGTCTGCATGACGTGCCAGAACGCGCCGCGCATATTGAGATTGTCGCGCGACCCTCGCGTCAGGACGTAGAGTGAAATCAGTTCCGTCACGAGACCGCCCGCGGCGGCGGCGAGCATGAGACCATATTCAAGCTCGACCGGATCAAGCAGCCTGCGGATCCCCATATAGATGACGAAGACGGCCATACCGAGCAGGAAAAGGCCATTGAGGAGTGCCCCGATCAGTTCCGCCCGGAACGATCCGAAAGTTCGGTGACGATCGGCCGGGCGCGCCGCGATCCGCCCTGCGACCAGAGCAAGCAGAACACCGCCCACAGCCGAGAAGGTGTGGAAGGCATCAGAGAGCACGGCGATGGACCCGCTGGCGATGCCGAGACCGAGTTCGACGAAGAAATAGATCCCCGTCAGAAAGGCGCTGATCT
>JBATXP010000154.1:0-13868 GCA_049673465.1 Litorimonas sp. | reverse complement strand
GCTCTGCGCCGGAAACATGTGTCCGCCGGTTCCTCCGGCTGCGAGAAGGGCTTTCACGTCACGCCATCCTGTAGGCGCCTGGACGGCGGCGCGTGAAGGCGAGGATCAGCCCGGCCGAGAAACAAAGCGCCAGCAAAGACGAGCCTCCGTAGGAGATGAACGGCAAGGTCATGCCCTTGCTGGGCGCGAGGTTCAGATTGACGAACAGATTGATGGTGGTCTGCATCCCGATCATCGTCGCGAGTCCCGCCGTGGCGAGTTGGCAGAACGGGTCGTTCAAGCGCAGCGCGTTGGAGAAAGCCCTGACGACGAAGGTGGCGATCAGCATCACAAGCAGCGCGCTGATTAGAAAGCCGAACTCCTCCACAGATACGGCGAAGATGAAGTCCGTATGGCCGTCCGGCAGAGAATATTTGACCGCCCCTTCGCCCGGACCGCGCCCGAAAAATCCGCCGCCAGATATGGCTTCCAGTGCCTTCTCCGTCTGGTAGCTGTCGGAGCGGTCGGGTGACAGAAACGTCGAGACGCGCGCGCGGACATGTGGCAGCGAGAGATAGGCCGCCACAGCTCCCGCCAAAGTCACGCCCAACAACACGATCAGCCAAGCCAGCGAAATGCCGGCAAAGAAGAACACGGCGGCAAAGCACAATGTCAGCAGAAAGGACTGACCGAAATCCGGCTGGGTGATGAGCATGAGGATGAGCGCCGCATAGACGGCCAGCACGATGCCCACGGCCGGGACGTTGGCATCGCGTTTCACGGCTGAGAACATCCAGGCCGCGAAGACGATGAAGGCGGGCTTGACGAACTCCGACGGCTGTAGGCCGAAGGACCCGATGCGGATCCAGCGCATCGCCCCCTTGACCTCGTATCCCACGGCCGGAAGCAACGCCATGACGGCGGCCGCGCCGATCAGCGCCAGCACGCCAATCCGCCTGGCGCCCTGCGGTTCGAACAGGGACACGAAGACGGCTCCGGAGAAGCCGACGATGGCGAAGAAGAGCTGCCGAAACAGGAAGTAGAAGGGCTGGTCGATCCCAAGCCGGTGCGCTGCCGCGGGCGATGCCGCCATGGAAAGGACGAGACCGGCGAGAAGGAGGCAGAGCAGCAGCATCAAGGTCAGCTGGTCGACCGACCGCCACCATTCTGCGAGGACGAAACGCCGCGTCCGGGACAGGAGCTGCGTGGAAAGCGCGCCCAGGCTCATGCCGCGCTTTCCCGATTACGCGCCGCCTTCTGCGTTTCGAACATGTCGGACAGGGCCTTGACCTCTGCGCGGAAGGCATCGCCCCGGACTTCAAAATCGGCGAATTGGTCGAAGCTGGCGCAGGCTGGGGAGAGGAGGACGACCGGGTCCGCAATGCCAGACGCGAGCGCGTCGCGGGCGGCGCAGAGCAGGGCCATGCGCAGCGTTCCCGATATCTTGTGCTCGACCCCATTCGCACTCAGGGTCTTGGCGAACGGGTCCGAGGACTCCCCGATCAGATAGGCTTTCGCGACTCGGTCCTTGAGGTCCATCAGCGGTTCGATCCCGCCCTCCTTGGCGACGCCACCCGCGATCCAGAAGCATTTGGGATAGCTGGCAAGAGCTTGGCGAGCGGCCTCGGCATTGGTCGCCTTGCTGTCGTTGACGAAACGAACGCGGCCCACCGTTCCCACCGTCTCCATGCGGTGCTCCAGGCCTGGAAAATTGAGGATCGCCTCTCCAATCGGGCGCGGTTCCAGGCCGAGGCTCGAAATGGCGGCGTAGGCGGCGGCGGCGTTCTGCGCGTTGTGCACACCTTCCAGCGCAATCGCCTCGCCGAGATCGGCAACGACGCGTCCGCTCTTGCCCGTTCGGTCCATTAGCTGCCCGCCCAGCGCGCACACGCCGTGGCCCAAGGCACGCTTGGCCGAAATGGGCACGATGTGGCGACCGTTCTTCGCCTTCATGCGTGTGACGAGCATGCGGCCGTGATCGTCATCCACGCCGATGATGGCGGCGTCGTCCGGCATCTGATTGAGAAAGATGCGCTCCTTCGCCGCGCCGTATGCCTCTATGCTGCCGTGGCGGTCGAGATGATCGGGGCTGAGGTTGAGAAAGATGGCCGCATTTGCGCGAAGGCTATGCGTGCGTTCGAGTTGGTAGGAGGACAGCTCCAGAACATAGTGCGCGCCCGCATGCATCCGGTCGAGATCGAGCACGCCGCGACCGATATTGCCGCCGACCTGCGCATCCTTGCCGAGACTTTTCAGGACGTGCCCGATGAGTGCGGTCGTGGTGCTCTTGCCGTTGGTGCCGGTGATGGCGATGACTTTGGGCCGGTCACCTGCGGGACAGGCCGCGATCTCGCGCGCCAGGATCTCGATGTCGCAAATGATCGGCACTTTGTAGGACCGCGCCGCGATGGCCGTCCAATGCGGTTTGGGGAGATCGTGGGGCACGCCTGGCGACAGGAGAAGCTCGTCGAAATCGGCCCACTCCGCCTTGGACAGATCACGCAGGGAGACGCCTTGCGCCTCGGCTGCATCCCGCGATGCCTCGCTATCGTCCCATGCCCAGACCTCCGCTCCACCCCCTTGCAAGGATAGCGCCGATGACACGCCCGTCCGGCCGAGGCCGAAGACGGCGACCCGGCGATCCTTGAATGTAGTTGCCTTGATCATCGCCCTTCCTAACGCAGCTTGAGGGTTGAGAGCCCGATCAGGGCAAGGATGATGGCGATGATCCAGAAACGGATGACGATGGTCGGCTCCTGCCATCCCTTCTTTTCGAAGTGATGGTGGATCGGCGCCATGCGGAAGACGCGCTTGCCCGTCAGCTTGAAGCTAGCGACCTGAACGATGACGGAGACGGCTTCGAGCACGAACAGCCCACCGATCACGGCCAGGACGATCTCGTGCTTGATGGCGACTGCCGTGGTGCCGAGCGCACCGCCCAGAGCTAACGACCCGGTATCGCCCATGAAGATCATGGCGGGCGGCGCATTGTACCAGAGAAAGCCCAGCGACGCGCCGATGATCGCGCCGAGGAAGATCGTCACCTCCCCCGAGCCGGGCACGAAGGGCACGCCGAGATAGTCCGAAAAGACGGCGTTACCGACCAGGTAGGCGATAAAGGCCAGCGCCATGCAGGCGATCATGACGGGCACGATCGCCAGACCGTCGAGTCCGTCCGTTAGGTTTACGGCGTTGGCGCTACCCACGATCACGAGACAGCCGAACGGAATGAAGAAGATGCCGAGATTGATCCAGTAGTCCTTGAGAAAGGGGATCGCCAAGCCGGTGTTGAATCCGCCCTCGGCCGGGATCGCGCCCGTCAGAATCCAGACAGCGAGCGCCGCGATGATGAACTCCAGCAACAGTCTGATCCGCCCCGAAAACCCTTTATGCGACTGCCGGCTGACCTTGAGGAAGTCGTCGTAGAACCCGATCAGCCCGTAGCCCGCCGTGACCATGAAGACGGTCCACAGGAATGGGCTTTGCAGATTCCCCCACAGCAGTGTCGAGATCACCACGGACAGCAGGATGAGCAGGCCGCCCATGGTGGGCGTGCCCGCCTTGGCGATGACATGGCTTTCCGGGCCGTCGTCGCGGATCGGCTGGCCCTTGCCCTGCTTTGACCGCAGCCAGTCGATCATGCGCGGGCCGAGGATGAAGGCGATCAGCATCGCCGTCATCAGCGCACCGCCAACGCGGAAGGTGATGTAGTTGAACAGGTTGAAGACCTGCATGTCCTCGCCCAGCGGAGCCAGCCATTCATAGAGCATGAACCGCCCCCCTTGTTTCGAGACGCGCGGCAAGCGAGCCGAATGCGCGGTCGGCGCCCTTGATCAGCACGACGTCGCCGGAGCGAAGCTCCTCAGTGAGGGACGTTTCGATGAGATCGGGTGTGTCCGCATGGGCCGCCCGCATGGGCCTCGGCAGCGCGCCCCGCAGCGCCCTCATGCACTCGCCGACCGTGAAAACCCGAACGAAGCCGTTTGTTACCAGTGAGGAAGACAAGGCCGCGTGCTGTTCCAGTTCGTCCGCGCCCAGCGCGGGCATGTCGCCTAGAACGGCCAGCTTTCTCGACATGCCGGACGGGAGGCTTTCGAAGGCGCGCCTCATTCCAACCGGGTCGTAGCGCCCGGCATCCACGACGATTTCGATCTCCGGCTTCACCGCAACAGCTCGCGGACGACATCGACATCGTTGAACGGGATGACCGTGTCGCCGACGATCTGGCCCTGTTCGTGGCCCTTGCCCGCCACGACAAGGCAGTCTCCGGCCCTCAGACGCGCGATCCCTTCGGCGATGGCGGCGCGCCTGTCGGCGATCTCCGTCGCATCCGGGCACCCGTCCAACACTTTCGAACGAATGATGGCAGGATCTTCCGATCGCGGATTGTCATCCGTGACGATGACGTCGTCGGCATGACGGCAGGCAGCCGCGCCCATCTTTGGACGCTTGAGCGGGTCGCGATCGCCCCCGCAGCCAAAGACGACGCGGAGCTGGCCCTCGACATGAGGTCGGACGGAGCGAAGAAGTTTGATGAGTCCGTCTTCGGTATGGGCGAAGTCCACGAAAACGGGAGCGCCGTCAGACGTCCGGCCCGCCATCTCCAGACGCCCGGCGACGCCTGTCAGCTTTCCGAGCGCGGCCAGCGCCGTATCCTTGTCCACCCCTGTCGCCAGGGCCAGGCCCAGCGCCGTCACGGCATTGAGGGCCTGGAACTCCGCCGCGAGAGGCAGCTCTATCTCTTCGCGCTCTCCGTGGATGAACAGGGTCAGTTTCTGTGACGCCGCACGCGGCATGATTTCGTCGATGCGCACATGCTCTCCGGACCAACCAACAGTCATAACGGACAGCCCATTGGCCTCGCACTCCTTGGCGAGCGCGCGGCCCGCTTCGTCGTCCACCATGATGATGGCGGGGTTCGTCCTCGGCAGCAGTTTGCGGAACAAGCGAGCCTTGGCATCGAAATAGGCTTCGGGCGTGCCGTGATAATCGTAGTGGTCCTGGGTCAGATTGGTGAAACCCGCCGCCGCGATCGCGACTTCGTCCATCCTGTATTGATCCAGACCGTGCGACGACGCTTCCATGGCGACATGGGTCACGCCGCCCGCTTGCAAGTCTTCTAGCGTGCGGTGGAGCGCGAGCGCGTCGGGCGTCGTGTGGCTCATGCCCGACAAGCCCTCCGCCGTGCGCACGCCGAGCGTTCCAAAACAGGCCGACGACCGGCCGGAATGCAGCCAGATCTGGCGCAGGAACTCGACCGTCGAACTTTTGCCGTTCGTGCCCGTCACGGCGACCACGGTTGCAGGTTGGCCGGGATGGAACCGTTTTGCCAGACGCGCATAGTCGAGGCGTGGATTGTCCGATGCGATCAGCGGCAAGCCTCGCGCATCGGCGTCCGGCGTGCTCAACACGGCGATCGCGCCGTTCTCAACCGCCTGCGGAATGAAGCCCCGACCGTCCACGACCGTGCCCGGCAGGGCGATGAAGATGTTCCCAGGCTCGACCGAGCGCGAGTCGACCGACAGACCCGTCACTGTGGCGTCGCCGTCGAGACCGAAGTCCTTGAGGGTGAAGCCGGTCATCGTAGAGCCTCCATGGGTAGGGAGGCGATTTGCGGCGCGTCCCGCGACCCCGGAAGCATCGGCCCGATGCGTTCGATCACCGCACCCGCTGTAGGCGCGGCGTTCCAGCCAGCCGTGGCATAGCCAAATGTGCCCTCTACGGGCTTCGGCTCGTCCAGAGTCACCAACAGGGCGTAGCGAGGACTGCTGTGTGGGAACGCCGCGATGAAGGACGTCACGAGCCGGTCGCGGTCATAGCCACCCAGATGCGGCTTTTCGGCCGTGCCGGTTTTACCCATCACCCCGAAGCCTGGAACGGCCGCCTTGCCCCCCGTTCCATCCGTCACGGTCAGGCGCATCATATCGGCGAGGTCGCGCGAGACCTGGCTGGAAAAGACGCGGCGTCGTTCCGGCTGATGCGTGGCATCGCGCTTCATGATCGTCGGCTGAACATAGACGCCATCATTGAGCAGCGCCGCGGTTCCCACGGTGAGCGACAGCGGGGATACGGCAAGGCCGTGACCGTATGACACGGTCACGGTCGCCATCTCGCCCCAACGATCCTGTATCTGCGGGCGAGCGCTTTCGGCCAAACCGTAAGGCACGCGCGACAGGAGGCCGAGTTCGCGCAGATAATGCTGCTGCCGCTCGGCCCCGATGCGCTGGGCCAGCATGGCCGTGCCGCGATTGGAGGATTCGGCCAGTACGTAGTCGAGGTTCAACGGCACGGCGGATGGGTGGTCGTCCCGGATGAACTTGTTCAGCACCTTGTAAGGCCTGTGGACGTCGAACATCTCGTCGCGCTCCGTCAGCCCGTCCTGTAGCGCCATCGCCACGGTCAGGGGCTTGAATACCGAACCCAGGTCGTAGGTGGACATTGCGGCGTGATTGAAGCGCGCTTCGGGCGATGCCGCGCCCGCATCGTTGGAGTTGAAATTCGGCAGCGAGACCATGGACAGGATCTCACCCGAACGAATGTCGAGCAGTACGGCAGACGCGGACAGGGCAGAGAAGCGATCGAGGCTTTTCTGCATTTCCTCGGCTACGGCAAACTGCACGCGGGCGTCGATGGAGAGCGCCAAATCCGGCGCGCGGTCTGCGGCAAGCCGGGCATCGAAGCTCCGTTCCGCTCCGGCGACTCCCGCCATGTCAATATCGGTCCAGCCCACAATATGCGAAGCGAGCGGCGCGCTTGGGTAGGCGCGCCGAGGTTCGCGCCGAAAACCCAGACCGGAATGGCCGAGCTCGAACACGGACTGCCGTTCCTTGGGGGACAAACCCCGGTCGATCCAGACGAAGGCACGGTCGGAACTCAACTGCTCGGCAACCTTCGACACGTCCAGATCGGGCCGGATGGCGGCAAGCGCTGCGGCGGTCTCGTGGGCGTTCCAGATCCGTCGCGGCTCGGCATAAAGCGAGTAGCTCGACAAGGTCGTGGCGAGGACGACGCCGTGCCGATCCGTGATGTTGGCCCGGCTATCCGCGACCTCACCCGGAAGAAGGTTCCGGTGTCGGTCTTCCGACAGCAGGGCCACGTCGGCGAGCCGCACCAGCACAATGGCCATCATGAGGAGGAACAGGATGAGGCTGATCCGAATGCGGATGCGCCCTTCGGAAACGGCGAAATAGTCGACATCGGCCACGGACAGCGACCGCCGTTCCTGGAAAGGCGCGGCGCTCATGGCGAGACCTCTGACGGGTTAGCCAGACCGTCCAGCGTGGAGGTGGTTGAGGTCGTGATGGGCGCAAGATCAAGCTGATCCCGTGAGAGCTGACGTAGCCGTTCCGGATTGGCGAGCACGGCCCGCTCCGCTGAAAGTACCGACAACGCGACCTGCTGTCGCTCGATCTCGGCTTCAAGGCGCGCGACTTCGGCTTGGGCTTCCTGTGCTCGCGTTTTCACGGAAAACAGGACCACTGTCAGCGCCACGCCCAGCATGATCATGAGCAGCAGCCCGAGTCGGCGGGAGGCACGTTCCGTCGGCGTATAGACATAGGCCCCACTCACCGGAGCTGTTCCAAGGAAGGGAGTGCAACGCGGCGCGGCATCCACGCTCCTTCCGCGCAGTCATGCGCAGGCGCGTCCGTGCGGATCGCGACACGGAGCTTGGCGGAGCGTGCGCGCGGATTGATCGCTTCCTCCGCACGGGTCGGCTTCACGACGGAGCGCCGGGGCAGATCGAAACTGGGAGCCGGACCTGACGCCTCGACCGCTGGGGCGTAGCGTGAGCCCCCTTCCCGTTCGCCGGCACGGTCCCGCAGGAACTGTTTGGCGATCCGGTCCTCCAACGAATGAAACGTCACCACGACCAGACGACCCTCCGGCTTCAACAGGGTCTCCGCCGCGCAGAGCCCCCGATAGAGCTCCCCAAGCTCATCGTTGATGAAAATCCGCAGGGCCTGGAATATGCGCGTGGCCGGATGAATCTTCCCGGACCGGCCAATGGCGGTCTCTACGATCTCCGCAAGCTGCCCGGTGGTTTCGATGTTGCCGTCGGCGCGGGCTTCGACGATCCGCTTGGCGGCTCGGCGCGCGTGGCGCTCCTCGCCATAGACCTTGAAAAGCGCAGTCAACTCGTCTTCGTCCAACTGCATCACCGCGTCGCGCGCCGAGGGGCCGGACCGGCTCATGCGCATGTCCAGCGGACCGTCCTTCTGAAAGGAGAAACCCCGCTCGGCCTGGTCGATCTGCATGGAGGATACGCCAATGTCGAAGACGACGGCATCGACCTGCGGCAGATCGTGTTCGTCCATACGCGAGAAGGGCGTCTCAACCAGGCGGAACCGGGACCCATGCGTCCGCGCCAATTCATCGGCCCGTGGTCGAACGCTCGGATCGCGGTCCAGGGCGATGACCGAAACCTGACCCGACGTCAGCAGAGCCTCGGAGTAGCCACCATGACCGAAGGTCGCGTCGATCACGGTCTCGTCGTCTTGGACCGCCGCGGCATCCAGCACCTGGTCCAGCATGACGGGAATATGAGGACGGGTGCTCATGCGCCGAACACGCCGAGCATCGGACCGGTCGCGCGCGCTTTCTCGCTGGCCGCCTGCATCCGCGCCTCATGCGCCTCGGGCTTCCAGACGTGAAAGCGGTTGCCGAGACCGACGAAGGTCGCGGACCCGTCAAGGTCCGCATGGGCGCGGAAATCCTCCGGCAGCACGATCCGCCCGGTCTTGTCATAGCCGAGCTTGCGAGCGCTTCCGAGCAAGACCATTTGCTGCGCTTCAGCATCGACAGGTGACAGCGAGCCGTCGGCGACGCGGGTCATGATTTCGCGCTGCAGACCCTCCATCAGCGCCGTGCCTCCGCCTTCCAGATAGGGTCCGTGGACGCTGGGCCAGACATAGACAGCCTGTTCGTCGCCCAATGCCTCGCGGAAAGTCGCCGGCACGGATGTGCGGCCCTTGGCGTCGATGGTGTTGGTCGAACTCGACAGAAACATGCGGCTCCCTCGCACACGGACCGCGCAGGGCGATTGGGAGAGGCGCTGCGACGGCCCGTGGCAGAACATGGGATATCGTGGGAATTTATGGTCATCAACGCCACAGCAAGGTTTTGTTAGGTATAACTCCCAACCTCTTAACAGTGTGTGAGTCCTGTGGATAAGACAATGTTTCGCAACCGATTCAACCGACTGCGCTGGGGAGAAGTGTCAGAGGGCCTGTAAGCCGGGTTCTGTCCCACGATTTCCCAGAGTTGGAAAAGCGCGTGTGCGGCCATTCATCTGGGCGGTTCGTTGCCGAACCGCTCTTGCAACCGACCCGGGCGGCGCCGGCAAAGCCCGGCCTGTGCCGCCCCTATTTGGTCTTGCTCCGGATGGGGTTTACCGTGACGGCCTCGCTTGCGGTCGGCCCGGTGCGCTCTTACCGCACCCTTTCAGCTTTTCCCTTCCGCAGAAGGGTAGTCTTCTCTCTGTGGCACTGTCCCTCGGGTCGCCCCGGCCGGGCGTTACCCGGCATCCTGCTTCGCTGGAGCCCGGACTTTCCTCAGTGATTTGAAACCACCGTGACCGCCCAGCCCTCTGACCCATGCAAGATGGACGATCCGGCGCAAAGGTCAAGGTGGCGCAGATAATGCAATGCAAAGAAGAAAGCCCCCACCAAGGGGGCTTTCAAAACTTAGACTTCCCGCTTGTGGCGGGGTGCTAACGTCGACCTCGTTAAAGACCGAAGCACTGCTCGGCGACCTGTGTACCGGCGATGCTGATGGTAAGACATAAACCAGTTGGTATACCCCAAGTTGACTTAATCTTGATGCAAGCTTGCGCAACGTCGGCATCGAAGTGCACCGGGATGGGAATACAGATCTTGCCGATGCCCAGAGGCAACTCGACACACACCTTTCCGTCCTCGACTTTGACCGAAATACAACCACCAGAAAGCGAAAGCTCTGCAGCTGGAGCCGTCGGCGCGGTTGCAATATCGGACATAACTCGATGATCAGCATAGTGATCGTGTGCGGCCTGTATCGCGGCCTGTACCTTCTCATCTGAAAACTTGGGTAAATCTGCCATGTGGCTCTCCTTGTGAAAGAGCGGAATTATTCGCGCCCAGACACATACAAGAACCACAACTAAAGGGAGTCAATAATTATATGTATATTTATAGGTTGTATATTCACGACCTTAGACCCATTCTGGAAGATCACTATGCAGGCGGCGGGCGGGTGACGTCCATTTATCAGCATGTCCGCCGGAACGTGAACGCGGTAGACCGGGCTCCAGTCGGTTTCTTTGATACTGGCAGACAGATCGGACCCATTGGAATTGGCAATTATCGGACCGTCATCCACACATCTATAACCAGATAGAAGGGCAGCGGTTCGGGCAAGAAACAGTCTCGCACTGAGCGGTCGCCCTACCCGCAGCGCTTGCAGCGTAGCCGCCACCCTGTGATTCGGCGCATTGGTATGCAGCCGAATAAAGCCGTCCTTTGTGCGGTAAATACCCACCAGATCATCCCAGACCGGCGGAAGCGCCCATCCCTGGGGTTATACCCTCAGACTGAACCAAAGCATGCTAGCCGACAATCAAGCTGCACGGGGTCCGACCGTCCAGCGATCGCAGCGAGTTCCGATCATACTGAGCCGATCGACGCGACCGCCAGATCAGACACGGCGAAAACGGACGGCCAACTCCCTCCACCTGTTTCGACATAATTCGGCGATGAAAGGCCAGCCAAGTCGAGCGCAGAGGCGATCTGAGCCCGCAGGCCCATCAGTTTATCTGCGCGCCCGGCTCCATGGACGGGGTCCCGCCAAGGAGAATACCCGACAACTGTGCCGCGTCATCCTCCGTCCAGTCGATGGATTGCAACCTGCCGGCCAGAGCATTCTCCAGAACCTCGTCCACCGAACCGACCGGGATGATGGTCAGCGCGTCCTTCACATTGTCCGGAATCTCCGCGAGATCCTTTTCGTTCTCGTCCGGGATCAGCACGGTCTTCACCCCGCCGCGCAGAGCCGCGAGCAGCTTCTCCTTGAGACCCCCGATCGGCAGGACGCGGCCGCGCAGCGTGACTTCGCCCGTCATCGCGACATCGGATTTCACAGGGATTCCCGTCAGGACCGATACCATCGCCGTGACCATGGCGATGCCGGCGCTCGGCCCGTCCTTGGGCGTCGCGCCTTCGGGCACGTGGACATGGATGTCGCGGCTGCGGAACTCGCGAGGGGAAATGCCCAGCTCCGGCGCGCGCGCCTGGACGTAGCTGTTGGCTGCCGAAATCGACTCCTTCATGACCTCCTTGAGATTGCCTGTCACCGTCATCTTGCCGCGCCCGGACATGGACACCGCCTCGATGGTGAGCAAATCCCCGCCGACACTGGTCCAGGCGAGACCCGTCACCACGCCGATCTGGTCTTCCGCATCCGTGCGACCGAAGCGATGCTTCTTCACCCCGAGAAAGTCGCCGATATTCTCATCGGTCACGACGACCTTCAGCCCCGGTTCCTTGATGATCCGCGTCAGTGCCTTGCGGGCCAGACGGGCGATCTCGCGCTTGAGCGAGCGAACGCCCGCTTCACGCGTATAGTAGCGGATGATGGCGCGAACGGCGTCGTCCGACACGTCGAACTCGTCCGCCTTGAGGCCGTTTTCCTTGACCTGTTCGGGAATGAGGTGACGCCGCGCGATCTCCACCTTCTCGTCTTCCGTGTAGCCCGGAATGCGGATGATCTCCATTCGGTCGAGAAGCGGCTGCGGCATGTCGAGACTGTTGGCGGTCGTGACGAACATCACGTCCGACAGATCGTAATCCACGTCCAGATAGTGGTCGTTGAACGTGTCGTTCTGTTCCGGGTCCAGCACCTCCAACAGCGCCGCGCTGGGATCGCCGCGATGGTCGGACCCCATCTTGTCGATTTCGTCGAACAGGAAGAACGGGTTGGTGTATTTCGCCTTCTTCATGGACTGGATGATCCGGCCCGGCATGGAGCCGATATAGGTCCGGCGGTGGCCCCGGATCTCGGACTCATCCCGCACGCCGCCGAGGCTCACGCGCACGAATTCGCGCCCCGTCGCTTTCGCGATCGACCGGCCGAGGGAGGTCTTGCCGACGCCGGGCGGTCCGACGAGGCAGAGGATCGGCCCCTTCACCTTGTTCGTTCGCGTCTGCACGGCGAGGTGTTCGATGATGCGTTCCTTGACCTTGTCGAGACCGTAATGGTCCGCGTCGAGGATGGCCTGCGCCTTCTCCAGGTTTTTCTGCGTGCGCTTCTTCTTGCCCCACGGGACAGACAGCATCCAATCGATATAGTTGCGCGACACATTGGCTTCCGCGCTCATCGGCGACATCTGCCTGAGCTTTTTCAGCTCCTTGGTCAGCTTCTCGCGCGCCTCCTTGGACAGCTTGGTCTTCTCCGCCTTCTCCATCAGCTCGGCCATCTCGTCCGGCTCGTCGTCGCCGAGCTCCGACTTGATCGCCTTCATCTGCTCGTTGAGATAATATTCGCGCTGGGTCTTCTCCATCTGGCGCTTGACGCGACCGCGGATCTTCTTCTCGACCTTCAGGACCGAGGTCTCGCCGCCGATGACGTCCATGATGCGCGCCAGGCGCACGGACGGGTCGGCCTCTT
Organism: Litorimonas sp.; assembly: GCA_049673465.1. Classification (GTDB taxonomy): domain Bacteria; phylum Pseudomonadota; class Alphaproteobacteria; order Caulobacterales; family Maricaulaceae; genus Litorimonas. The sequence continues at coordinate 1,250 of JBATXP010000154.1, read as the reverse complement.
CCAGCAAGGCCTGCTTGGTGTCGAGGTCCGCGCCGAGATGCACGGCGACCGTATCGGCCAGTTTGGATGGGTCCCGCGTGTCCACGACGGAGGCGACCACCTCTTCGGCGATGCGATTATTGACCTTGCCGAAATCGGCGAAGGCGTCGCGCACCTCGCGAGCCAGGGCGCGCGACTTCTTGCGATCGAAATCGGTCGGCACGCCTTCCAGCTCCGCCTCCATATAGCCGTCGCGCTCGCCCAGGGAGACCAGCTGCGCCCGCTCCTGCCCTTCCACCAGCACGCGCACCGTACCGTCGGGCAGCTTCAGCAGCTGCATGATCTTGGCGACGCAGCCAAAGGCGAACAGGTCCTCGCCGGACGGTTCGTCCACGGAGCTTTCGCGCTGGGTCAGAAGGAAGATCTGCTTGTCCGCCCGCATCACCTCCTCCAGCGCCTTGATGGACTTCTCGCGGCCCACGAAGAGCGGCACGACCATGTGCGGGAAGACGACGATGTCGCGAAGCGGCAGGACGGGAAGCGTTTGCGTCATGAAAAAGCGGACCTTCGGAGTCGGAAAATCAATGTGATGCAAGGTGGGAGAGCCGAACCCGGAGCGCAAGGGCCGGAGTCAGGAATGGGACGGTTGAAACTGCGCGTGCGCCCGCCCGATCTTGCTTGTCTCCGGCGCAGAGATGGCGTCGGGTTGGGGCAGGCCAAAAATCTCAACTCAATATTCTCGCTCAGGCCGACTTGATCGGCCTGCCCATCTCCCATTGGGTGCGACGGCAAGGGTCCGCTCCTGCATGGATGCGCTGTATGCGTGCTCCCACTGCCCGCTTCGCCAGCCGAGAAGGGCGGAAGATGGGCAGTCCGTCGCAGCGTCCACGAGCCGCGATGCGGATCGCAGCGGAGGGTCGGCCTGATCGGGATCAGAGAGGGATGTTTTCATGCAGACATGACCTCAGGTGCGACCGGGCGGCCTGGCCCGGCAGGAGGAGCGTTTTGTGCCGGGGATGGCACGAAGCGCGGGCCCTGCCCCGCGATGGGGAAGGGAGAAACAAAACCATTTACGCAAGAACAGAGCCCGCGCGTTCGGCGAACGCAGCTGGCGTCAGCGCTTCGGTCCGGACGGCCTGCAATCGGCGCACGCCCGGAGCGGGGAAGCGGGTTCAGGGCTTTCGGCCTCTGGTCCGCCATCCGCTCTCGGCCGGAGGGCACACGGCGGGCCGGATGCCATCCCGGCCCGTTGCTCCGCTTGTCTCTCTCCA
>JBATXP010000153.1:0-5550 GCA_049673465.1 Litorimonas sp. | reverse complement strand
GCGTGGCCCTGCCGGATACCGTGTCGCTGGACCGTAGGGGCGCGCGCGAAGCGGGCGAGATCGGCTTCGCCGTGCTGCGCGGCGGCGGCGTCTATGGAATGCACGAAGTGCGGATCGCGTCCGAGTCCGAGATGATCGTTCTGGGCCACCAGGCGCTCAACCGCGACGTGTTCGCCCACGGCGCGCTGGCCGCGCTGGACTGGCTGGAGGAGCGGGAGCCGGGCCTCTACGCCATGAGCGACATGGTCTCGCTCTAGGTCGTATACTCACATCGGGGCCGGTTTTGACGGCCTTCGGGAAGACCGCAACAGAGCCTGCCCTGGGCATCGACCCGGGGTCCATGAACCGCCCCAAGGCCGCCCGTCAGGCTCGCGATGCGCGGCCCTTGGGACGTCGTCGCGGCATCTCGACGTGTCCAGACACGCCATCGACACCGCTCCTAGCCCAAGACCCGCGCATCACGATCAAAATCCGTCCCAGATGTGAGGATACGACCTAGCGCGCCAGCTCGTCTTCCAGCCGCCCCGGCGCGCGCCGATGGTAGCGCCGCGCCGCGAGATAACCGATCGCCGCCCAGGAGGCGAGCAGGCCGAAGAAGATGAAGAAGGCCCAGACCAGATAGCCCGGTTCGATCGCACGCGGGCGTCCCGCCATCTGCCACGCCGCGTCCAGCCCGACCTCCATGATCTTGGCGATCACGGGAGTGGCCAGCAGCACCGCCCACAGCGTGCCCGCCATGTAGATCGCCACACGCGGGGCGTTGACGCGGCGATAGGCGGCGACGAAGGCGGTCTCGTCCACCCCGTTCGGGATCATGCCGTTGGCGCGCCGGTAGGCATAGTCGTCCGCGGCTTCGCGGCCCAGCCCGGTCCAGGCCAGCACGGCGCGTATCGTGAAAGCGAGCGCGACGAGGGCGACGGGTCCGAAAACGGCCCAGAGAACGATATCCGCGTAAACCATGCCCCGCGATATGGCGTATAGAGACCATTGTTCAAGCCGCTCGCCTCGACAGGCTCTCGCGGCTCTCCTAGGGCCACCCCATGTCATACACGCCGTCCATCGCCTTCGTCTGCGCGTCCTTGCGCGAGGGTTCGATCAACCGCCGCCTGGAATCTGCGCTAATGGAGCGGGCGCAGGCGCGCGGCGCGCGGGTGGAGCGGGTCGATCTCGGCGAGTACGAGATGCCGCTCTATCACGGCGATCTGGACACGCCGGACACCGTTCCCGCCCTGATCGCGCGCCTGAAGACGTTCGACGCGGTGGTCATCGTGTCGCCGGAATATAATGGCTCCCTGCCGCCGCTGCTCAAGAACGTGATCGACTGGACCTCCACGGTGGAGACCGGACACCTGACGGGCCCGGATTACGGGGTGGCGTCCTGCACGCCCGGCCCGATGAGCGGGATCATGTGCATGCGCCAGCTCGCCTACATCCTGAACCGTCTCGGCGCGGATGTGGTGCCGACGCAGGTCGGCTGCGGCCTGGCGGCTCAAGCGTTCGACGCGCAAGGCAAGCTGATCGCGGAGCCCGCCAGCAGCCTCGCCGACAAGATGCTCGGCCAGCTGATGGAGCGCGCTCGCCGCCGCGCCTGCGTGAGCGACGAGGAGGAGTAGTCCGGTCTCCATGGCCAAGGAAAAGCTCTACAAGGACCTGCCGCGCCCGAAACTGAACCGGGCCTCGATCCGCGAGATCTATAGCCGCCTGCTGGCATTCGGACCCAAGCCCGAAACCGACCTCGAATACCGCGACGCCTACACGCTGGTCGTGGCCGTCGCCCTATCCGCGCAGAGCACGGATGTGGGCGTCAACAAATGCACGCGCAAACTCTTCCCCATCGCGTCGACGCCCCAGGCCATGGTCGATCTGGGCGAAGAGGCGGTGCGCGAGCATATCAAGACCATCGGCCTCTACCGCAACAAGGCCAAGAACGTGATCGCCTTGTCGCGCATGATCCTGGACGAGTTCGGCGGCGAGGTCCCGCGGACGCGCGACGAACTGATCCGCCTGCCGGGCGTGGGCCGCAAGACGGCCAATGTGGTCCTGAACGAGGCCTTCGGTCAGCCCACCATGGCCGTGGACACCCACATCTTCCGCGTCGCCAACCGCACGGGCATGGCGCCGGGCAAGGACGTGGTGGAGGTGGAGCTGAACCTGCTCCGCGTCACGCCGGAGGACTACCGCCTCCCCGCCCACCACCTGCTCCTGCTCCACGGCCGCTACACCTGCCTGGCGCGCAAGCCCAAATGCTATGACTGCCGGATCGCGGATATCTGCCGGTACAAGCCGAAGACGCCGCCGCCTTAGGGTGGCGGATCGCATGGCGAGGGCGTGCCGTCTTTCCCTTCTGTCATCACCCGGCTCGACCGGGTGATCCATGGCATGACCATGTGCAAAAGAGGACGGCTCATGCCGCCTCCAAGCCTTGCGGCTCTACTCTGCCTCGTCCCGGTTTTCGCCCAGGCTGGCAACACGGCGAACCCGTTCTAGATCTCGATCACCACCTTGCCGAAATGCTTCCCTGCCGCCTGATGGGCAAACGCCTTGGCAAGGTCGTCCAGCGCGAAGCGGTCGCTGATGACGGGCTCCAGCCCGGTCGTCTCGAAGGCCCGCACCATGTCCTTTTGATGGGCGCGCGACCCGACCGTGATGCCGCTCATCGTGATGTTGCTCTGGAATAGGCGGGCGGTCGGGACCTCGCCGGACACGCCCGTCAGGACGCCGATGAGGGCGATGTCCGCGCCGATGCGGCAGGCCGTGATACTCTCGGACAGTGTCCCTGGCCCGCCGATCTCGACCACCGCGTCCACGCCGCGCCCATTGGTGAACTCTCGCGCGGCCTGGCCCCAATCGGGCGTGTCGCGGTAGTTGATCGTATGGTCCGCGCCAAGCGCTTCGAGCCGCTTGCGTTTCTCGTCGCTGGAACTGGTCGCGATCACGGTCGCGCCCGCCGCCTTGGCCATCTGCAAGGCAAACACGCTGACCCCGCCTGAGCCTTGCACCAGCACGGTCTCGCCCGGCTTTGTGGTGCGTTCCACGAACAGGGCGCGCCACGCGGTCAGCGCCGCGCAGGGCAGGGTGGCGGCCTCGGCGAAGTCGAGCCCGTCCGGCATCCGCGTCAGCGCCGTCTCAGGCACGCAGACGAACTCCGCCGCGAACCCGTCCGCATGGTCGCCCGGCACGCCCAAGAGGCTGGACAGCTCCGGCGTACCGCTCGGCCAATTGGGAAAGAACAGGCTCAGCACGCGGTCGCCTGCGCGCCAGCGGGTCACGCCCTTGCCCACTGCGTCCACCTCGCCCGCTCCGTCGGACAGCAGCACGCGGCCCGGCTCGACGTTCGGAATCAGGCCCATCACCACGGCGAGGTCGTGGAAGTTGAGCGAGGACGCCCGGACGCGCACCCGCACCTCGCCTGGCCTCGGTTCGGGCACCTTGCGCTCTTCAACAATAACAGAGTCGAGGCCAGCGCCTCGGAGACAAGCGACTTTCATACAGTGGGGCTAAGCCGAGACGGTCCTGCTAGCAACGCAACTTGCTCGCTATCACGGACGGGAACGAAGGCCGCGCCGATTAACGGGGTTTGTCATAATATCGCGCTTGTTGCCGTCACGATGTAGCGCTTACCAACCTTTCAGCCATATGGGCGAAAGGAAATCTAATGCGACGATTTAGCGACACTATATTGGCCTGTGCGGTCTTGATGATCGCGTCTCCAGCCTTCGCCAGTGATTATGTAGACGCGCTCGAATGCGGCACATTCATGAGTATGGCATCTCTGGAGGTTCCAAAGGATGCCTATGAGAAGGTCCAGAAAGTTTCGATCGGCTGGTTTTCGCACGCCCGACGTGTCGCGCCCCTCAGGTCGGATCAAGACGCGGATCAGGCGCGAATTCGTAGCGATATGTTCGCCCGCATGAGAAATAGCGATGCGGCAGAAAGAGCCGCATGGATGGCCTCTCTGGGTCAACGCTGTCAGACCGTTCCAAATATTGCAGACGTTATCTATCCCGAAGAAACCTGCGGTGCATTCGCGCTCGCGAAAATGAAGACCTATGAAAGCACGGTGCAATATCTCGACGATCATGCGAAACCGGGAGACCGCCATGGAAGCGCGGAGTCTATTTCGGAGCGGAGGCGCACCGCCAAGCGAAACGCGTCCAAGGCGCGTTCCATTCTCAAAGCCTATACGGATAGCGGCAGAGCCTACCCGCAGGAAGATGGTTATCGGACCTCCGGGGAGGATGCCGAAGCCATGCTGGATAGCTGCGTGCGGTCGCTCGGCGTGAAGTAAGGGCTGACGCAGAGGATTGCGATTGGCGGACTGGCGAATTAAACGTCGCACTCCACACGATGAAAGTCCCGCCATGTCACCCCGCGATAAAACCGCGTCCCGTGACGGCCGCCGGGGCCGGACGGTCCTGCTTACCGGTCGTCCCGCCGCGCCCGCCGCCCCGTCGACGAAACCGTCCAAGCCCCTGAACGTCGAAACGCCCACCGTCGCCAAGCCGCGCCCCGTGTCCGGTGCGAACACCCCGAACCGGAACACGAAGTCGGTCTTCATCAAGACCTATGGCTGCCAGATGAACGTCTATGACAGCGAGCGCATGGCCGACGTGCTCGCCCCGATCGGCTACGCCGCGGTGGACACGCCGGACCAGGCCGACCTCGTCATCCTCAACACCTGCCACATCCGCGAAAAGGCGGCGGAGAAGGTCTATTCGGAACTGGGCCGCATCCGGCAGCATAAAGAGCTCAACAAGCCCGACATGAAAGTCGCCGTGGCGGGCTGCGTGGCGCAGGCCGAAGGGGCGGAGATCCGCCGCCGTGCGCCTGTCGTGGACATGGTGCTGGGCCCGCAGACCTATCACAAGCTGCCCGAAATGATCGCGCGCGTGTCCCGCGCGTCCGGCGAGGTGCTGGAAACCGATTTCGACACGATCGAGAAGTTCGACGCGCTTCCGGCCGGGCGGCAGGCCAAGGGCTACAGCGCCTTCCTCACCGTGCAGGAAGGCTGCGACAAGTTCTGCACTTATTGCGTTGTCCCCTATACCCGCGGCGCGGAAATCTCGCGCCCCTATGGTGACTTGCTCGTCGAAGCACGCAAGCTGGTCGAAGCGGGCGCGCGTGAGATCACGCTGCTTGGCCAGAACGTCAACGCCTGGTCAGGTGAGGACGAGCGCGGGCGCAGCGTGGGACTAGCCGGGCTGATCCGCGCGCTCGCCCCGCTCGAAGGACTGGCGCGTATTCGCTACACGACAAGCCATCCGGGCGACATGAACGAAGAGCTGATCTCCGCCCATGGCGAGGTCGATGCGCTGATGCCTTACCTCCATTTGCCGGTGCAAAGCGGTTCGGACCGCGTGCTGAAGGCTATGAACCGTCAGCATACGGCGGACAGCTACCTCAAGCTGCTCGAACGCTTCCGCGCCGTCCGCTCGGACATCGCGCTTTCGGGCGATTTCATCGTCGGTTTTCCGGGTGAGACCGAAGCGGAATTCGAACAGACGCTCAGCCTGATCGACAAGGTCGGCTATGCGCAGGCTTACAGCTTCA
>JBATXP010000152.1:0-2999 GCA_049673465.1 Litorimonas sp. | reverse complement strand
GTGCGGAACACGCCGCCGCCGATGGAGGGTGCGCCCGCTTGCGTCAGCGCTTCTGCCGAATGGCCGGGCAGGTCCGTGTCCAGCGACAGGTTCCGCGCGCGCGCCGGGGCAGGCATCTGGTCGGTGAACCGGTCCGCCTGCCCGCGCAGCCGCGACGGCCAGCGGAACAGCTTGTCCTCGGGCAGGTAGACGTGCTCGACCAGCTCGTTGAGCGTCGCGGCGATGCGACCGTCGCGGTGATACATGACGTGGCCGACGCGGGCCGTGGTCTCGTGCAGGGCGACGATCGCGCTTTCCACGCGCAACGGGCTGCCGGGCCGGGCTTCGGCGAGATATTTGATGTGGGCGTCGCGCGAGCGCACGGTGGAGACCGCGCCTGGGGCGAAAGCGCCGACCAGGCCCAACCGGATGAACAACCCCATGCGGGCCTGCTCGAACTTGTCGAAATAGAACGACATGTTGAGGTGGCCGAGCTCGTCGCATTCCCATGCGGAGCAGTCGCCGGCCCAGGTGTTGGTGAACATGAGCTCTATCCCGACGTCAGGACGCGCCTATGCCGCCTGCCTGCAGTCGCCGCACGTCCCGTAATGCTCGATCACGCTGCGGCTGATCTCGAAGCCCGACGGTTTGCAGTCCGTGTGGTCGTGGGCGTGGCGTTCCTCCACGCTGGAACAGGCCTCGCAGATGAAGAATTCCGCCAGGTCGCCCTCGTGGCTGTGGTCGCAGGCGATGAACGCATTCAGCGCCTCGACGCGGTGGACCAGGCCGAGCTTGGACAGAAAGTCGAGCGCGCGGTAGACGGTCGGCGGCTTGGGGCTGCCGCGTTCGGGCTTGAGGCGGTCGAGCAGATCGTAGGCCTTGACCGCGCCCCCATCCTCTATGACGAGTTCCAGAACGTGCTCGCGCAGGGGCGTGAAGCGCTCGCCCGCCGCCTCGCAAACCGTCCGTGCATGTCCCAGCCGCTGGTTGATCGTGTCGTGTCCCATGGCGGCCAGATAGGCCATCCGGGCGCGATTGGAAAGGCGCGGGCGCGGCGGACCCGTTCAACCTGAAGTGCGCGGTTGATGGGGGCCGGGCCTTCCGCTAAGGCGCGGCGCAATCGAATTTTGAGGGTCGGCCCGCGCGATGGGGACGCAGGGTCGGGCCGCAAGCTTTCCACCCCATCCCCGAAGGACGAGAGGCATCATGGCCGACGAACAGCAGATCAACGTGACGGGCAACGTCATGTTCTACGAAAACCCGGTTCCGCTGAGCCGCGACAAGCACCAGGGCTTCGGCGTCACGGCCGTGGACAAGCCCTTCGAATTCATGGCCACCCAGCACTTCCTGCCGATCACCGCGCCGGAATTCGGCTCCGCCGCCGCCTCCTTCCCGATCATCTTCGCCGGCGAAGAGCGCACGCCGCTCGCCGTTATGGGCATCCGCACGGGCGAGAACCTGTTCGTCAATGACGGCCTGTTCACGCAGGACTTCTACATGCCCGCCTTCGCGCGCCGCTATCCCTTCGTCTTGGCCGGCGACAAGGCCAATGATCGTTTCGTGGTGTGCGTGGACGAAGCCGCGACCTGCGTGGTGGACAAGGACCCGCAGCAGACATTCTTCGACGGCCAGGACACGTCGGCCTTTACCAAGGAAGCCTTCGAGTTCCTGCAGAACTTCGAGCGCGACCGCCAGCAGACCCAGATGATGGTCGAGGAATTCAAGAAGCTCGACCTGTTCGAGCCCAAGGAGATGAACTTCCAGGGCAACAACCCGGACGGCAGCCTGGCGGAAAAGCAGAAGATCGCCGACTATTTCGCCATTTCCGAAGCCAAGCTGCGCACGCTGGACGCGCAGGCGACCAAGGACCTCGCAGACCGCGGCCTGCTCGCCGTCGCCTATGCCCACCTAGTCAGCCTCGGCAACTGGCAGCGCCTGGTCAACATGACCCTGCGCCGCGCCACGGAAGAGCAGCGCGCCGCATAGGTCGTATACTCACATCTGACAACGAAACCCCGGCTGTCAGGCCGGGGGTTTTCGTTCGAGCCATGAAAAAGGCCCGGCTGCGATGGCAGCGGGCCTTTTCGATGGAAGGCGGGACGGAAGAGCCTATTCGGCGGCTTCGACCGTCTCCCCGTCCTCGCTCTTGGAGCGGGCGGGGGCGCGGCGGCGGCGCTTGGGCTTGTCCTCGGAGTCGGACGCCTCGTCGGATGTGTCGGATTTGGGCGCGCTCTTGCGGGTGCGGCGCTTGGGCGTCTCGTCCGCCTGCTCGGACTCGGAGCGCGCCTCCGTGTCGGGTTGGTCGTCCGTGTTCTGGTCGTCGTCGCGATTGTTGCGGCGGGAGCGGCGGCGATTGCGGGTCTCGCCGTCCTCGTCGTCCGTGTTGCGGCGCTCGTTACGCTTGGCTTCGCGCGCCTCTCGCTCGGCCTCCCGGGCTTCGCGTTCCGCCTCGCGCGCGCTTTCCTGCTCGTTCAGGAGACGCAGATAGTGCTCGGCATGCTGGCGCAGGCTCTCCGCCTTGACGCGGTTGCCGGCCGTCTTGGCGTCCCGCGCGAGCTGCGTGTACTTCTCGTAGATGGTGGACGCGTTGCCGCGGACCTTCACGTCCGGGCCATTGCTGTCCATCGACCGGTTCGAGTTGTTGCGGTTGTTGTTATTGCTGTTGTTGCGATTTCGGCCGCGCTGACGCTTCATCGGATTGTCCTGAACACGCTACGAAAGGGATGGGGCAAGGCCGCATCGAAACCTTCGAATGGGTAGTGGTCGGCTCTTGAACGGGGGATCGGGACGTCGTGTCCTACGGAAATCCGGCCCTGCCAACCAAGGTTCGATTAACAAAGGATCGCGCCGTGTCAAAGGTCTTTTTCAGGACGGCAGGCGCTTATCGCCGGATTCGGATGCCGAGGAGGGGAGACGTCCGCAAACCACGCGCTCCAACCCGGCCGGGTCGGGCAGCACCCGGACGCCCTCATATCCCGCGCCGGAAAACAGCGCGCGGACGGCCTCGCCCTGGTCGAAGC
>JBATXP010000151.1:0-1519 GCA_049673465.1 Litorimonas sp. | reverse complement strand
CGACAGGACGGCGCGAAAGCCCATCCGCTTCAGCTCGGCCATGTCCGCGGGCGCAATCTGTCCGCCGACCGACAGACGGTCCGTCAGTTTCTCGATGTCCATTGGTCGTCCTCCCTCGCCGTGCGGGCCTTCAGAGCCCGTTCACCGGCACCTTCATGACTGGATTGCCGTTCTCGTCCTTGGGGACGCTGCCGGCGCGCATGTTGACCTGGAGCGCGGGGATGATGAGGCCCGGCACCTTCAGCTCGGCGTCGCGCTTCTCGCGGAAGGCGACGAACTCCTCGCGCGTGCGCCCGCCGCCCACGTGGATGTTCTCCTCGCGCTGCGCGGCGACGGTCGTCTCCCAGGCGATCTCCCGGCCGCCGGGGCCGTAGTCGTGGCACATGAAGAGACGCGTCTCGGGCGGCAGCGCGAGGACCTTCTGGATCGAGTCGTAGAGCTGCCCCGCATCCCCGCCCGGGAAATCGGCGCGCGCGCTGCCGCCATCGGGCATGAAGAGCGTGTCGCCCACCACGGCCGCGTCTCCGGTTACGTAGACCATGCAGGCCGGCGTGTGGCCCGGCGTGTGCATAGCGCGGGCCGTCAGGGTGCCGATCTGGAACGTATCGCCATCCTCGAAGAGGGCATCGAACTGCGAGCCGTCGCGCTCGAACTCGGTGCCCTCATTGAAGACCTTGCCGAACGTCTCCTGCACGACGGTGATCTTGGCGCCGATGCCGATCTTTCCGCCGAGCTTGCCCTGGATGTAGGGCGCGGCGCTCAGGTGGTCGGCATGGACGTGCGTCTCGAGGATCCATTCGGGGCGCAGGCCCCTCTCGCGCACCCGCGCGATCAGCGCGTCGGCGCTGTCCATCGTCAGCCGTCCGGAGGCGTAGTCGAAGTCCATGACCGTATCGATGAGCGCGCAGGCGTCCGATCCGGGATCCTTGACGATGTAGCTGATCGTGTTCGTGGCGGCGTCGAAGAACGCCTCGACGTCGGGGTGGAGGGGGGTGTCGGTCATCGCTTGTCCTTTCATGGCCCGGGTCGGCTCAATGCCCGCGGCCCTGCCGCATCATCATCTCGTGGACGGCCTGCATGCCGCGCGCGGCCATGTCCGTCACCTCGTCCGCATGAACGTGGAGGGCGCGGACCATCTCGGGATCGGCAGAGGTCTGGATCACGACGAGGCCGTCATCGGTCATGTCCACGTTCGAGACGATCCCGTCGCCGCGCACGAAGAAGAGGTCGAGGGTCGGGCTCTGGATGGCGATCTTCGGATCGTCGAGGCCGCCCACCCGGTCGATCATCCCCACGGTATGGCTGACGAGCGCGTCCATTACCTCGGGGTCCGAGGACCGCGTGACGGTGCGGATGCCGTCCGGCAGGCGCTCCACCTCGCGGGTGATCGTGTCGAAGCGGCGGAACAGGAGCGCGATCTCGGCGCTCTCCGCAGGCGACGCGTCCTCGCCGCGCAGACCGGGCATGGTCGCCTCGTCGTGGCCGCCGCCGTGATGGCCGGCCATGCCGTGTCCATGGC
>JBATXP010000150.1:0-2446 GCA_049673465.1 Litorimonas sp. | reverse complement strand
GGGCGGCGTGAGCGACCTCGTGCTTGGCATGCCCATCGCACGCCTTCCCATATCCGATCAGCGCCTCGCCGGATTGTCCGGCCGGCTATCGCTGCGCGTGGACGAAGCCGTGATCGAGGATGGGGCTTGCCTCTCCGCGAGCGGCTCGGCCTCCACGGACGTGCTGGCCGCGAACCGCGCGCGGTTCGACTGGACGGGACCGGAGCTGTCCGGGCCGGTCGACTGCGTGGATGGCCGCTTGCGCGTCCGCCTCAGCGGTCAGGACGCCGCGCAGCAAGTGGAGGCGACGGTGCTGACCGGGTTCGACGGGATGTACCGGACCGACATTTCGGTCTCCACGCGGGACCCCATGGCGGGCAACGTCCTGACCCTGTTCGGCTTCGCGCAGGACCGGGCCGGGAGCTATACCCTGTCGGAACAGGGGCAATGGCGATGAGGGCCGCGCTGACGACGGTCTGCCTTGTCGGTTTGGGAGCCTGCGCGACGACGGATGCGGCGGAACCCGCGCCCGTGGTCGCGACTGATACGGTTCGAACCTCCGACCCACGCGCCCTGCCGCCGAAAACGCTCGCGCCCGGCGAGTGCGGCCTGTTCGGCTACTCCACGGACGCGCCGCCGCGTTTCGTCTTCTTCGCCGTTGCCGACCGCGCGCTCTACCATGCCGGGGAGCGCGGCGTGCTCGCCCTGTCGCCCCAAGGGGCCTATCCGGCTGAGACCTACGGTCCGGTTTCGCTGACGCTGGGTCCGGCGGAGGATTTGGTGGAAGGCCGCCGCTACGCGCGGTCGCGACTGACGGAACAGCTGGAGGATGGATATGAGTGGGTCAGGCCGCTGGTCGTTCTGGAAACCTGCGGATCGACCGGCTGACGCCCTAGAAGAGCTGCTGTCCCAGCCAGACCGCGCCGATCCCGATGGCGAGGAACGGCCCGAAGGCGATCCGCCCCTCCCGGTTCTCGCCCTTGGGCAGGATGTAGGCGAGGGCGGACACGCTCGCGATCAACACGATGACGGGCAGCACCCACGCCCCGCACCACGCCCCGCCGGCGGCCAGCAGCTTGGCGTCCCCGCGTCCTAGCCCGTCCCGGCCCCGGACCCGGCGATAGACCACTTCCACCAGCCAGAACGCGCCATATCCCAGCGCCGCGCCGAGCAGGTGGTCGTACCAGTCCAGCGCCGTGCCGAAGGACCAGGCCAGACCGGCCAGGATCAGGGGGATCGTCACGAGATTGGGCAGGCGGTGCGTCCGCCAGTCGATGCGCGCAAGCCCGAACAGCGCCGCGAACAGCACGGCGCCGCTCAACACGGTCATGATCGTGGACAAGCCTCCCATCGCGGGCCGATTAGCGGGAAAAGCCTTTGCAAGACAGGCCGAAATCACGCCATAGCGGAGGCGTTCTGTCACCACCCGTCCGGGAGCCGCGCATGTCCGAATCGCCTCTCGACCATCCGCCCCGCGACTATCCCGAAGACGTCGCCGATCTTCCGGCCCGCGACAACCCCATCGTCATGGCGCTCGACCTGTCCAGCGACTCCGAACTTCGCATTCGGTTGGAGGCGCTGCACCCGGCCGACTTCTCCGATTTCCTCGAAGCGCTGACCGATGCCCAGCGCGACGAACTCGTCACTCGCGCCCCGCAGCTGATCACGGGCGAGCTGCTGGCGGAGCTTGAGGATGAGGTGGTCGAGGACGTGCTGCCGCTGCTACAGCCGGAACTGATCGCGGACGCGCTGACCGAACTCGATAGCGACGACGTCACCCAGATCATCGAGGAGATGGAGCCCGAGCTGCGCGAGGACGTGCTGGAGGCCATGGAGCCCGTGGACCGTGCCGAGGTGGAAGCCTCGCTCGCCTTCGACGACGAGACCATCGGCCGGTTGATGCAGCGCGAATTCGTCTCCGCGCCGGAGTTCTGGTCCGTCGGCGACACGATCGACCACATGCGCAGCACGGGCGGCGACCTGCCGGATCTGTTCTTCAACATCTACGTCGTCAATCCGAGGCTCCAGCCGATCGGCTTCGTCCCGGTCTCCCGGCTGATGCGCGCTCCGCGCGACACGACGCTGGCGAGCCTGATGGAGGACCGGGTCCGCACCATCGACCAGGACATCGACCAGGAGGAGGCGGCCTATCTGTTCGAAAAGTACCACCTCATCTCCGCGCCCGTCGTGGATGCAGGCGGGCGCATGGTCGGCATGATGACGGTGGACGATATTCTCGACATCATCCAGGACGAGAACAAGGAAGACATTCTCGCCCTCGCCGGAGTGAGCGAGGCGGGGATCACCGACACGGCGATGGAGACCGTGCGCTCGCGCGCGCCGTGGCTCCTGGTCAATCTCGGCACGGCGATCCTGGCCAGCATCGTGATCGCGCGCTTCGACTACGCCATCGAGCAGATCGTGGCGCTTGCCGTGCTGATGCCCATCGTCGCCAGCATGGGCGGCA
>JBATXP010000149.1:0-2503 GCA_049673465.1 Litorimonas sp. | reverse complement strand
GATGCGATCCGTCAGGGCGAACTCGGCGAAGGTTCGGCCCGTATTGTCCCACTGGTCGCGCAAAAGCCGGTTTATCTCGGACTCGGGCGCATCTGGAAAAGCGATGCGCAGATTGGTGCGCGCGATGCGGTGCTTGGACGTCAGCGGCCCGATCAGGCGCAACACCGCTCCGCCGAGCCCCGACACGAAGCGGAACGGCAGCAGGCGCAGCAATCCCGTCAGCGCGTCGTAGCCCAACGCCTCCACGCGGTGAGCGACGGTGATGCGGTCGCTCATGCGTCGCGCACGGCGGGCAGCGACCGGGCGGCGACCACGATGGGGTGAAGCAACTGGCGCAGGGTCAGCTCGTCCTCGAACCGCACTTCGACCGGGAAGCTGTGAATGCCCCGCCGGTAGCCGTCCGGCAGGCGCACATGGTCCTTCTCCGTCGTGATCAGCGCTGCGCCGCGCTCGCTCGCCAGCGTGAACAGCCCTTCGATCTCGCGGTCGGTGAAGCGATGATGGTCGGCGAACGGGACTTCCTCGACCAGCTCCGCGCCCATGCGGCGGAGTTGGTCGAAAAACTTGTTGGGTCGACCGATACCGGCAAAGGCGAACAGTCGGCCTTCGGGCGGGTCGCCGCCGGGGGCGAGAAAGGCCGGAATGACGGTCTGGCCCGAAAGCTGCGCGGCAAGATGGTCCTCGATCTCGTAATTCGCGGTCGGCTTCATCAGGATGACCGCATCCGTCCGGGCCAGCGCGTCGCGCAATGGCTCGCGCAAGGGACCGGCCGGAAAGACGCAGCCATTGCCGAACCCGACCTCCGCGTCGACGACTAGAAAAGACAAAGTCTTGGCGAGGTGCGGGTTCTGGTGGCCATCATCCATGACGATGGCGTCGGCCCCTTCTGACACGGCCGCCCGCGCGCCCTCGTCCCGCGCGGTGGACACCCAGACGGGCGCGAAGCGGGCGAGCAGCAAGGGCTCGTCGCCCACCTCTTCGGCCGTATGGCGCGGATTGACCGGGACGGGTCCACTCAGTCGCCCGCCATAGCCGCGCGACAGGCCATGCGCATTGATGCCCAGCCGCCGCAGGCTCTTCAGCAGGTAGATGGCAACCGGAGTCTTGCCCGTCCCGCCGAGCGTCGCATTGCCTACGCAGATCACCGGAACGCCGGGGTCGAAGCTTTCCGTGCGCACCCGCCGCCGCCGCCCGGCCCAGGCATAGATCGCGCCTAGGGGCCGTAACAGGGTGCGGATCAGGGGCGCGCCGTCCCGGCCCTCGCGAATGTTCCAAAATTCCGGTGGTCTCACAGTAGGCGCTCCAGTTCCGTCATCGTCCGGGCGAGCGCGCCCGAGCGATTGGTGGCGAAGCGAAGCGCGTCCTGCGCCGTGTCGGACAGGCGCCCGGCCAGCCCGTCCCGGATCAGCGCGACCGCCTCGCGCTCTTCCGCGACGTGGATCGCTCCGGCCTGGGACATGTCGCGGAACAGGTCGATGAAGCTGGCATGGAACGGGCCCGACAGGACGGGCACGCCCGCCCGCGCCGCTTCCAGCGGATTGTGGCCCATCAGGGACGGGTGGAACGATCCGCCCAGCACGCAGACCCTCGCCAGGGACAGCGCCAAGCCCATCTCGCCGATCGTGTCCATGACGTAGCCATTCGATCCCGCATCCGGAACCTCGCCCTTCGACCGCAGGGGAGCGCCCAGCTTCGCGGCCAGGGCGGAACCGCGCGACGGGTGGCGCGGAACCCAGAGGGTGAAGGCGTCCGGCACGGCCCGGTGCAGGCGGTGGAACACGTCCTCCTCCGCCTCGTGGGTGGAGGCGGCCAACCAGACGGGCCGGTCGCCGATCGCTCGGCGCAGGGCTTTGTGTTCGTCGGCCTCGTAGCCGAGGGCGGGCGCGTCCATCTTCAGGCTCCCCACGTCCGGCACGAAGCCCATGGTCAGTTTGGCGAGGCCGTCGGCGGTCGTTCGGTCCGCCGCCAGGATAGTGTCGAACGCGCCGATGACGGACTCCGCCAAGGGCATGCGGCGGCTCCAGCCCCGCAGCGAAGTCTCGCTCATCCGGGCATTGATCAATGCCAGCGGAATGTCGGAGCGGCGGGTCGTCCAGATCAGGTTCGGCCACAGCTCGCTTTCCACGAACACGGCCAGGTCCGGGTGCCAATGCGTCACGAACCGTGCCGTGGCGCGCGGCGTGTCGAGCGGAACATATTGGTGGATCGCGCGGTCGGGCAGCTGCTCGGCCATCAGCTCAGCTGAGGTGCGCGTGCCGCTCGTCACCAGCACGTGGCGTCCCGGCTTTTCCAGCAGGCGCGCGATCACGGGCCGCAGCGTCTGCGTTTCGCCCACGCTCGCCCCGTGCAGCCAGACCAGCTCGCCCGGCGGGCGCTCCACCTCGATCCGACCATAGCGCTCGCCGACGCGCGCCGGGTCCTCCTTGCCGTCGCGCACGCGCTTGCGCAGCCAGAGCGGCAGGACGAGCGCGAGCAGGGAGCTCGCCATGCGGTAGGCCAGAGG
>JBATXP010000148.1:0-3115 GCA_049673465.1 Litorimonas sp. | reverse complement strand
GTGCACGGCGCCCATCGTATCGAGGTAGTCCGGCGGCACGGGCACGGAGCGGTGGACGACCCTCGAGCGGCCGGACGCATCTCGGCGCTTCTTGAGCGAGCGGATCGTGACCGTCCCGCCGGACAGGTCCACGCGCGACGGCGTGATCTCGACGAGTTCGGAGGGGCGGCATCCGGTGTGGTGCAGCGTCTCGCAGAGCGTCCGGTCCCGCGCGGTCTGGCGGCGGGCAGCGGCGAGGAAAGCGGCGCGCTCCTCGGCGTTGAGGTAGAGGCGATTTCCGGCGGTGTCATGGAGGCGCATTTCGGGCATGTTGGACGGGGTACCCGGAAACTGTGAAGCGCGGAAGGCCGGTGCGCCCCCCTGCCCCGCCTTTCGGGTCGCCATGCCGCGGGCGAGCTTAACACTATTGCCAATAGTGTTTAGGATGGGCGCTACGACGACCACTTTAGTTGAGGTCAGATCACGGCTTGGCCCCGTCCAGACTGATCACCAGAAGCTATCGACGATCGCAACTTAGGTAGTATTCCTCAGCAAGAAAGATTCGAACTGGGGAGCCAAGTGTGGCTCTGATGAAGGTGCTTTCCAGCCCGCCCGGAACGGGCAAGACCCGGAGGACGACACGTGCCGCCGTGGAACTCTCGTAGCCTGGGACCGCCGAAGACGCCATGCAGACGACCCAAGACCGTCTAATAGAGGAAGGCCGGATCATCTGGGCGACCTTCCACTCAAGCTATTCCTACGAGCGTTTCGTCGAGGGCGACCGGCCCGAGGAAACGCCTGACGGCAATCTCATCTACTCCGTCGTGTCCGGACCGTTTCCTCGGGCCTGTCAGGCGACGCACCAGAGAGGCGCGGTCGAGAACGCGAACGGCTGCATTCGCCGGTAGCTGCCCTCCGAGACGCCAATCGCCGACCCGGCCGATGGCGCGCTCACAAAGCTCTGCCACCAGCTGGACGGCACGCCGTGCAAGTGGTTCGAATACGCTACCTCGGCCGACGCCTTCGCCGCAGGGATGAGACGGATCGCAGGCGTGTCGCAACCCGCGGTGGGTCCTTAGCTTCCGACAAACGGATCGGCGGGCGTCTCGGCCATGATCCAGTCGGTCGCGGCGTGGGTGCGCGCCGGAACGAGGCGACGGTCGAGGTGGCACGGTCGAACGGCGTGGGCGGCGCACCCAGGCGCATACCTGCCGACACGGCGGCTGCGCGAAGCGATTGGCGAATGCCGCCGGGGCCCTAGCCGCTCTGACGACGAGTCTTTCGGCGTCTGCATGGTTAATCGCATCTTGACGTAGCGACAAGGGATCGAGTTTGATGGCGCTGCGGGTACGGACATTAAACCCGCCACACATCGAATTGCCATAGGGCGCCCAGAATCTTGGGACGCCGACAGGACGCATGCGAGGCTCGTGTGAGTTCGGCGCATTTGAAGAGGGGTGTAACCGATGGCCAATTTTGACAATAACTCGCGCACGCAGGACGGGAACACGACCGAAATCATCGGAACCGGCTCCGACGACACGATCACGATCTCGGGGACGTATCTCCTCTCCGGTACGACGGACGGCGTGATCGACGGCGGCGCGGGGAATGACACGCTGGTGCTGGCGTCGTCCAACCTCGCAAATACGACCTTATCGGGAATCGAGGCGACGGAGATCGCCAACAACGGCGCCCAGACCGTCGACGCCGCACAGATCGAGAACCTCGGGACGATCACGCTCACGGGCAGCGCGGTGGCGTTCGGCGGCTTCGTGCGGCTGGCGGGCCCGTCGGGCGGGACGGCTGACTTCTCGGACCTCGTCCTGACTGGGAACCAGGAGCTGGCGATCCAGTCGAACGTCTTCGGCGCGGGCGACACGATCACAGCGGACTTCTCGGGCGCCTCGGTCTCGGGGACGGCGTTCATCGACTACGACGGCAACACGGCGGACGACATCGTCACCGGATCGACCGGCGACGACGAGATCGACGGAAGTTCGGGCGACGACGTCCTCTTGGGCGGCGCGGGCGCCGACCTCCTCGTCGGCGGCTCGGGCGACAACGACCTGCAGGGCGGGGCGGGCGACGACACGCTGCGCTCGAACACCACGTCCACGGGCAGCCTCGACGGCGGGGCGGACGACGACCGGATCGAGGTGAACGGCAGCTTCCAGGGCGGCGAGATCGACGGCGGCGCGGGCGACGACATGCTGGCGCTGACCTCGGCCAACCTTACCGGCACCACCATCGCCGGGATCGAGGCGACGGAGATCGCCAACAACGGCTTCCAGAGCATCGACGCCGCACAGATCGAGAACCTCGGGGACATCACGCTGACCGGGAACGCGTCGGCGTTCGGCGGCTTCGTCCTGGCGCGCAACGCGGCCGGTTCGGACGTGGACCTGTCGAACCTGACGCTGGCCGCGAACGAGGACTTCACCTTCTCGTTCCGCGAGCTCGGCGTGTCCGACGTCGCCAAGGTCGACTTCTCGACCATCTCGCTGGCGACTGGCAACACGTTGACCTTCAACGGCACGACCGGGATCGACACCGTCGTCGGATCGGACGCCACCGACATCCTGCGCGGGCAGAACGTCGATACCTTGTCCTACGAGTCCGACACGTCGGGCGTGACGATCGACCTGCGCTCCGACACGGCCTCGGGGGGACAGGCGCAGGGCGACACGATCTTCGGCTTCGGGAACGCGATCGGGGGGGCGGGCGCCGACCTCTTCGTCGGGGATACCGGCGCCAACCGGTTCGAAGGCGGCGGCGGGACGGACATCGCCGTGTTCCAGGGCGCCCGCGCCGACTACACCATCAACGTCACGGGCGGCACGGCCACCGTGACGGACGACAACGGCTCGACCAATGGCTTCGACGGCACCGATACCACGGTCGGCGTCGAGATCCTCCGCTTCTCGGATCAAGACGTCATCGTCATCGCGCCCAACGTGCCGCAGGTGTCGATCGGAGGCGCGCCGCGCCTCGACGAGGGCGATGGCGGCACGACGGACTTCACGTTCACGCTGACGCGGACGGGCAACCTGACCGACCCGTCGACCGTAGACTTCGCGGTGACGGGCGGCACGGCGGATGCGGCGGACTTCGCGGGCGGCACGCTGCCCTCGGG
>JBATXP010000147.1:0-1624 GCA_049673465.1 Litorimonas sp. | reverse complement strand
CGCCGCCCCCGCCTGTTTGAGCTCGCCCGCGACGCGGGCGAGCTCCCTTCGATAGTTCGCCGCCTCCCGTGACGCCTTGCGCGTGCCGTCGATGACGCGGCGCTGTTCGCCCCGGAAGTCCTTCAGGTCGTAGCCCGCATCCGTCAGGCTGCGGCCCAGCCGTCCCAGCGACTGGATCTGCTTTTGCTGTTCGGCCTTGAGCTTGACGACGCGGGTGCGGGCGCGCTCGAACTCCGCCGCCATCTTCTTGGTGGGGGCGTCGGTGGAGGCGAGCGCGCGCCCCAGGTCGCGTGTTTCGCGGGACAGGTCCGCCAGTTCGGACTGGGTGGAGCCGAGCTGGCTCCTGAGCTTGCCGAACTTGGCGAACTGGTCGCGGACCTTGGACAGGTCGCGGAACTGCCGTTCCGACCCGCGCAACCGGTCCTGCAGCGCCTTGAGCTGGGGCGAGAGCTGATCGACGCCGTCGAAGCGGACGCGGTAGAGAAGGTCGCGTTCACTCATGGCTCATCCGCGCGCCGCCTTGGCGCGCGCCTCCAGTGTGTCGATCGCGAGGGCGAACCAGTCGAGATATTCGAAGAAGGCCATGTCGCGCAGTTCGGACGGCCCCCATCCGCCCTTGAGGGCGAGATTGATGAGGATCCAGCCGGAGCCTATGCTGTCCGGCCAGGGGCGTTTCCCGCCTTGGCCGCATCCCCGCCCAGGATCGCCACCGCCAGCGCCATGATGTCCTTGATGGACAGGCTTTCGGCCTCCAGGAGGGAAAGCGACGGGGTGGTGACGCGCGGCAGGATTTGCAGCACGGTTTCGGTCTCGAGCTGGGACAGGTCGGCGAGCGACACGCCCCGCAGCTCCCCGGCGGTGGGGGGGCGGACGTCGATCTTTTCGATTTCGGTGGCGTCGGTGCCGCTGCCGCGGGAGATGGGTTTGTCCAGGGTGACGGTCTTCATGGGGCGCTCCGGGCGTGTGTGGACCGCGCGGCGGTCCCGCGCCGATTTGAGCCGGGTGTGACCCCGCGCGGCCTGGGAGCAAAGCGCGCGGGGTTCTAAGGGATGGCGTCGGACGAAAAGCCCTAGGCGACCGACCGTTCACCCCGAGAGGCGGTCGACCCTGGCGCGGCGTTGCGGGTCTGGCGGTCTTCCGCGATCCGGCCCAGATTGGCGAGAACGCGCAGGGCCGCGTCGGGCTGCAGGTCGGTCATCAGGGTCATGACCTCCTGGAGGCTCAACCCGTCGCGAAGTTCCAGCCGGATATCGGGCAGCATCTCGTCGCGAATGATCTGCCAGGTCTTGTGGGAAATCAGCGCCCGGCCCAGTCGCACGGGGCGCGCGTCTTCGCTGCCGATCGCGCTGCCGATCGCGCTGGCGTCCTGCAGATAGTCTCTCGCCCGTCCCACGACCTCGCGCGCATCCGACAGGGCGCTGCCCACGATTTGGTCAGCATCGTCGGACAGGGCGGTGTCGATCTCGTCCCGGCTGGCGTAGACGAGATGGGCCGTGGTGACCGCGTTGAACAGCGGCAGCAGATGGAAGTGCAGGTCGAGGGCGAAATCCTGACAGTCGAGCGAACGCGGCGCGGCGGTGCCGGTCATGACCGGGTCCCCCCGGCCAGGGATCGCGGCGGCGAA
>JBATXP010000146.1:0-11700 GCA_049673465.1 Litorimonas sp. | reverse complement strand
TCGAAGCGGTCGCCAAGGCGGGCGGGTTCGACGTGGACGTGCCGTTTGCGCCCGGACGCGGCGACGCGACCGACGCGATGACCGACGCGGACAGCTTCGACGTGCTGGAGCCGTTGGCCGACGGGTTCCGCAACTACGCCCAGGACCCGTACACGGGCGCGGCGGACGAGATGTTCCTCGACCGCGCGCAGCTGATGGGTCTCACGGCGGCGGAAATGACCGTGCTGCTCGGCGGAATGCGCGTCATCGGCGCGAATTATGGCGGCAACCGTCATGGTGTCTTCACGGACGAAGTCGGGACGTTGTCGCAGGACTATTTCGCGACCCTGACCGACATGAGCTATCACTGGCTCCCGGCGGACAATGACACATACGAAATTCGCGACCGGCTGACGGACGAGCTGCGGTTCACCGCGACGCGCGCGGACCTCGTCTTCGGCTCCAACTCGATCCTGCGAGCCTATGCCGAAGTCTACGCCCAGGACGATAACGGCCGGAAGTTCGCCGACGACTTCGTCGCCGCCTGGACCAAGGTGATGAACGCCGACCGGTTCGACTTGCGCGCCTAAGGCTCCGCACAGACGAAAAAAGACAGGCCGCGTCCCCGCATGGGTGACGCGGCCTTTTTGCGGGTGGTCCGGACTTAACTCAGATCGTAGGATGCAGCCTATGGAACAGGACCGCAGACGTCTCGAAGCCAAGGCGAAGTTCAAGCGCTACGCCCTCTGGTACATCCTGATCTCCGCGCCCATCTGCCTGACCCTCATGTTCTGGCCGATGGCGGAGAACGTCACGATCCACGGCAAGCTCGCCCACTACGTCGCCATCCCGCTCGCCTTCCTGTCCGGCCTCTTCTTCATGGGCGTCATCTTCTTTTCCAGCCATAGCGGCGGCGACGAACAGCCGAATTATGTGGAGATGATGGCGCGAAAGCGCTCGCCGCAGGCGGATATTCGCGAAAGCGAGAACAGCGGAGCGGCGAGAGCGCGAGCGAACGGATCGGCACGTAGCGGCGAATAGCGGCCGGGGCACCGGACCCGCTAGGCCGCCATGTCGGCGACCGTAGGTTCCTGCGAAACTTGCGGCAGCAGCACATCGAGATAGAAAGTCGATCCTTTGCCCGGCGCGCTCACGGCACCGACCCGACCGCCCATCAGCGTCGCGAGTTCGCGGCAGATGGATAGGCCGAGCCCGGTCCCGTCATAGGCCCGGGTGGTTCCGGAACTGGCCTGACTGAACCGTTCGAAAATCCGTTCGATCTCGGCGGGATCGATGCCGATCCCCGTGTCGGAGACCGACACGCGCACCCCGACCGGCGCGCCCGGCGAGGCGGGTTCGAACCACTCCGCCCTGACCGAGATATGACCCTGATGCGTGAACTTCGCCGCATTCCCCACGAGATTGAGCAATATCTGGCGGATGCGACCGTCATCGCCGACGAGGCGTTTCGGCATGCCTGGCGCTATGTGATGGCTGATGGTCACGCAATCGGGGTCGAGCTTCGTCTGGATCAGCGAGACCACGGCGTCCACTGTCGCCGCAATATCGAACGGAGCGGGATCGAGCTCCATGCAGCCGGCATCCAGTTTCGAGAAGTCGAGTATGTCGTTGAGGATGACCATCAGAGCTTCGGCGGACGTCTGGATGATGCGCGTGCTTCGTTTCACGTCCGGGTCCGTGTCCATCTGGCAGAGCATGTCCGCCAGGCCGAGAATGCCGTTCATCGGCGTCCTGATCTCATGGCTCATGCTGGCGAGAAAGTTCCCCTTTGCGATGTTCGCCGCCTCCGCCCTCATGCGATGCGTTTCGGATTCGTGGCTCTGCGCCACGGCGGACTCGGCAGCCGCGCGCAGCCGCTCGTCGCGACCGGTGATCTCGTTATGCAGCTGGACGATCATGTAGACGTAGACCGGCGCGCACAACATGACCGTGGCTCCCATCAGGACGTTTCCGGCCTGCATGTAGTGAAAGCAGATGACCGCTCCGCTGATCACGAGTCCGATACCGTGTGGCAACGTCGCGATAAGAGCCAGTTTCCGGGTTCGTCCATAGCCCGTGATCTGGAAGATCAGCGCCGCACTGGCATAGATGGCGGCAATGTACCCGGACGCAACGGTGACGTGGCTTGCGATCAGAAGCGTGGGAAGCGCGAACGCCACCGTGACCGCGCCTGTCGCCGCCATCATGCGTCCCCGTGATTTGCGTTCACCGGCTCGGCCTGCATAGTGCGAGTAGGTCCGGATTTCCGCCGCCATGCATACCCCGATGAGCAGCAGAACCATGCCACCCAGAACCGTGGATTGCGTCAGCCCGATATAGAGGCAGAGCAGAAGCGCCGTCAGCGTGCGGATCAGGACCGCAGACGCGACGAACTCATGGATATGGGCATATGTCTCGCCGGAGCCCTGCATGCGGACCCACCCTGTTCCACAGAGTCTAAAATAATGTGAACACGCTGGCTCGGACGCAGGGACGATTATGTGGCGACGGGAATCCGCGCCTTGTAGATGAACTGACCCGCATCGGTCAGCCGGCGCGACACCAGTCCCCGGCCCTTCAGGCAGTTGAGATGCGCCACGCTTTCGCCGACCGCCATGATGCGGTTGCCGTCCGTGATCTCCCGCCGGAACAGGACGGAATAGACGTCGGTCGCCTTGCGCGGTTCTCGGCAATATTCATGCAGCCGGTCCAGCGCCTTTTCGTGATGCTCGATCAGCTTGTTCAACCGCTTATGCGCGCCCCGGAACGGGATGCCGTGGGCCGGGCCGATCAGCGTGTCCTCGGGCAACTCCCGGATCAGCGTGTGGCAGGAGCTGATCCAGTCCTCCAGCGGGTTGCCTTCCGGCTCGGTCGGCCAGACCGACACGTTGGAACTGATGTTGGGCAGGAGCTGGTCGCCGGTGAGGCAGAGGTTCAACTCCTCGCAATAGAGACAGGCATGTTCGGGACTGTGGCCGGAGCCGATGATGACCCGCCAGGTGCGCCCGCCGATCTGCCCCCATTCCCCGTCCGTCAGCCGGTCATAGGCGTGGGGCAGCGGGCTGACGGCCTTGCCGAAGCCGCCGAAGCGCGCCTTGTAGAGCTCGATCTGGTCATGGGTGAAGCCCGCCTTGTGGTAGAACTTGATGCCTTCGGGCGGGGCGGGCTGGCCCGTATCCGCGACCAGGAGGCGACACAGGAAATACTCCCCGCGCGTCATCAGCAGCGGCGCGCCGAACTTGCGGCAGATCCAGCCCGCGAGGCCCGTATGGTCCGGGTGCAGGTGGGTGCAGATGACCCGGTTGACCGGACGCCCGCCCATCAGCTCCCGGAAATGGCCTTCCCATTGGCGCTTGCTATCCGCCATCGCGATACCCGTATCGACCACCACCCAGCCGTCGCCGTCGCGCAGGGCATAGAGGTTGATGTGGTTCAGCCCCGTCATGGGCAGGGAAAAGCGCAGCCAGAATACCCCGTCCGCGATCTCCCGCACCTCGCCCGGCTGCGGCGTGTCGTCCGTCACGAATTCCAGCATGCGCGAGCTGTTGTCGCGCGGCAGCAGCGAGGCGTCGTGCGGACTGGCGGGAGACTTCTTGCGAAGGATGGAGGGCGCTTTCATGGGTGACCTCCTACGCGTGCCGGGGCGCGTCGTCCAATGCGCGTCACGCCCATCGCCCATGCGTGGGCATTGACATGAAGAGTGCATGAATTCATGTAAGTCGCATGGGAAAGCATATTCAGATCAGGGACGTTCCGGAGCCTCTTCACAAGTCTCTTAAAATGAAGGCTGCTGAAAAAGGGGTTTCGATGAGTGAATATGTAAAGGATCTCATCAATCGGGACCTTAAGCGTCCAGATTGGGCAGCCATTGAGGCACGCATGTCGAAATGGGACGATGTCGAGCTCGTTCCATCCCCGACACAAATCATCCGCGAGGAACGCGACTCCCGATGATTGTCGTCGATGCCTCTCTGGTCATCCATGTCTGCATCAAAACCAGCGCGCGGCAGGACCTCGTCGATACGCTTATCATGCCTGACTCCGCCTTGATTGCGCCAGAGATTATCGATCTGGAATTTCTTCAAGTGATGCGGCGCTACGCGCGAAACGGCACGATTGGATCGCCACGGATCTCAGACGCCTTCGAAACCCTCAACGACCTTTCGATTATCCGGTATGGTCATCGTTTGCTTCGCGACCGGATATGGTCGCTGCGAGACAATCTCACGGCCTATGACGCAGCCTACTTCGCTCTGGCCGAGCACATGGACGCACCCCTCTGGACGCGCGACCGGAAGTTCGCCGGCATACCCGGCCATTCGGCCGAGGTCGTGATCGTCTGAGCGCCTACTCCTCCTCGCCATTCTCCATGGCGCGCTGTTCCTCGTAACGCGGAGCGGCCATGCCTTGATCCTCGTAACCCTCGGACGGAAAGCCGGGGTTCTGCGGGTTGAGGCCCGCCTTGACGCGGCCATCCACCTCCGTGAACCCTTCGTCCGGATAGGCCCGGTCCATGGGCTGGGCGAGATCGTCGGCGTCGGCTTTGATGTTGGGCATGGGGTCGTCTCCTGGAAGGTGTCGTCCCACTAACACTCGCGAGCGGGGCCAAGGTTCCGGATAAGCGGTGTCGACACTCGTCAATCGGGAGCGGACAGGTTCAGCCGCGACCGCTCGGCCACGGTCCCGCCACGCAGCTCGGCCTCGATCAGTTCCGCCGCGATCAGCGCGAAGATGCGGTTGCCGACGAAGAACGGACGGGCATTGCCGTACCAGTCCACGCAAGAGGTCTCGCAGCTATAGTCGGGATCGATGCGGGACGGGTCGCCGCGCAGCGATCCCGCCCCGTCCAATCGGCCCACCGCGTCCGCCCGCAGGAAGGTCATGTCGGTGGTCCTCTTCTCATCCCATATATCCCCGTCTTCGGCAGAAACGGTCGGCAGGCCGATGAGGGCGCCGCCATCCTTGTCGACGCGCATGTTGAGCGCCTGCGCTCGTCCTTCCGCCTCGTGTCGGTCGGGCAGATCGACCGTGTCGGCCAGGGTCGGAACGACCCCCAGGTCGAGCCAGGACGCGGATAGCGTCGCGCGCCCGTCGTCCGTCCCGGACGGGCCGATCACGACCGCGTTCTCGCCGATCCGTTCGATCCTCCGGGCGGCGTGGGGAATTTCGATCCGCGTCGGCCGGGTCGGCGAGGCCAGCTCTACCACGGTCGCGACGGCGGAAACGTCGTCGCCCCGGCCTCGCCTCTGCGCATAGACCAGCGCGTCGGACGTGAAGCGCGCCTCATAGGCTCCGTCCGGGTCGCCCGGCAGGGCTGTGGAATAAGCGGGAGAGACCTCGACCGGTCGTTCGGAGAACGCTGTCATGGGCAAGTCGAGCAGCGCCAATCCGTCCCGGCCCGATGCCGCATCCGGCTCGCAGCGTGTCCTGAGCGGCTCCGTCAACGCCAGCAGCCGGTCGCCGCGCGCCTCCACGGAGAAGCGGTCCGAAACGCGGGCGCGGACAAAGGCGGCCTCGACGCCGTCCTGGCCGAGTGGAAAGCGGAACAGGATCGCCGGGGCCTCCGGCTCGTCGCACGAGATCGTCCCGAAGGCGCGGTTCGGCTCGCTCCACAGGAATCCGGCTGTCTCGGACACGATCCACTCCGCACCCCCGGAGGTTATCACGCCGCGCGAGGCGCAGAGCGGGACGCGGCCCCGAGCGGTCGGCCGCAGGTCGCATTCCATGACGATGTGAAGTTCGGGCCAGCGGACGGGCTGGAGCGGCGCGAAGACGTCCCGCGCCTCGATCACGGGCCGCCCCGACCGCTCGCCGGCGGCCCGCAGGACGGGCCAGTTCATGTCCTTTCGGAGCCGCATCGGCATGTGAAAGACGAGCGTCTGGCCGATCAGTCGGGTCGCCGAATTGTCGTGATCATAGTAATCGTCCGACCCGATATACCATTGCCCGACCGGATCGAACCCGCCGTTCCGGTCCAGCCGGAAGATGGAGATCTCCGTCGCCCGCTTGCCGTAATGATAGCCCGTCACGACCAAAGTGCGGTCCGACACGAGCAGTTCGTCGATCCAGACATCCTCGCCCGGATGGTCATAGACGTCGGTGCGGTCCACCAGCGCGGGCGACGGCCCTTTCAGCGAGACGCTGAAAAGGCGGCCGTCCTGGAGGAAGACCAGATGGTCGCCGACCTGCTTGGCGATGTCGCCTTCGTCCACCCCTGCCATCTGCACATTGGTGATGTTCGGTCCGGACGCCACTCGCGACCCGGTGACGATGATCTCGTCTTCCAAACAGACGTCGGGGTCGGACTGGCAGGCGATCTTTTGGGCCTCGCGCCGCAGGCGCTCGGCCTGCGCATGATCCTCGACCCAGCCTCGCAAGGAGGCCTTGGAGGGAAAGGCGACCAGCGTGTCGTTCGTCTGGGCGACGGGCATGTCTCCATCCGACACCGTTGCGCAGCCCGTAAGGCCCGCAAGCATGGCCAGCGCGCCGAGAAAGCCAAGAAGAGGTCTTGTCCTGGACACCGTTCGACCGCTCCTTGCCTTCGTCTGACGTTTGGCAATCCGGATAGGCCGCCCGGTCGGATTTGTCGACTTCGGCACGGCTCACAGAGGGTTTGGGCCGGGCCGAGCGCCATAATCTTGCGGGAGAGGTGGAAATTCGCGCATTGCCCTGCCGCCGCCGCCCGCCTACTCCCGCTCCCATGCCCGTCATCCAAAGCAAGATCGACACGACCAGTCCGGGGTTCGCGACCAACCGCGCGGCGATGGAGGCGCTGACCGCCGATCTTCATCGCCTCGTCGCCCACTATGCACAAGGCGGCTCGGAGCGCGCGCGGGAGAAACATGTCTCGCGCGGCAAGCTGCTGCCGCGCGAGCGCGTCGAGCGCCTGCTCGATCCCGGCTCGCCCTTCCTGGAGCTGTCGCAGCTCGCCGGCCACGACATGTACGGCTTCGAGGTTCCCGGCGCGGGCATCATCACCGGCATCGGCCGCGTAATGGGCCGCGAATGCGTCATCGTCTGCAACGACCCGACCGTGAAGGGCGGCACCTATTTCTCCATGACGGGCAAGAAGCAGCAGCGCGCGCAGGACATTGCGCGCGAAAACCGGCTGCCCTGCATCTACCTCGTGGACTCCGGCGGCGGCTACCTGCCGCGCCAGGCCGAGATGTTCGCCGACCGTTTCCACTTCGGGCGCAGCTTCTACAATCAGGCGCAGATGAGCCGGGAGGGCATCGCCCAGATCGCCTGCGTCATGGGCAGCTGCACGGCGGGCGGAGCCTATGTGCCCGCCATGGCGGACGAAGCCGTCATCGTCGCCAATCAGGGCACCATCTTCCTCGGCGGCCCGCCCTTGGTGAAGGCCGCGACGGGTGAGGAGATCGACGCCGAAAGCCTCGGCGGCGGGATGCTGCATGCGAGCCAGTCCGGCGTGGTCGACCACCTCGCCGCCGACGACGACCACGCGCTCGCCATCGTGCGCGACATCGTCGCCACGCTGGAACCGACGGAATCCAGCTTCCTGCCGACGGGCGCGGGCGACGACCCGCTCTACCCGGCGCACGAGCTGGGCGGCGTCGTCCCGGCCGACATCCGCGTGCCCTACGATTGCCGCGAGATCATCGCCCGGATCGTGGACGGGTCTCGCTTCACCGAATTCAAGGCGCTTTACGGCTCCACGCTGGTCTGCGGGTTTGCCGAAATCCACGGCTATCCAGTCGGCATCCTCGGCAATAACGGCGTTTTGTTTTCGGAGTCCGCCATGAAAGGCGCGCACTTCATCGAGCTCTGCTGCCAGCGCAAGATCCCGCTGCTCTTCCTGCAGAACATCACCGGCTTCATGGTCGGGTCCAAGGCCGAAGCCGGCGGCATCGCCAAGCACGGCGCGAAGATGGTTCACGCCGTCGCCAACGCGCAGGTGCCGAAATTCACCGTTGTCGTCGGCGGTTCCTATGGGGCCGGGAATTACGGCATGTGCGGCCGCGCCTACGAGCCGCGCCTGATGTTCATGTGGCCCAATGCGCGGATCAGCGTGATGGGCGGCGAACAGGCCGCGAACGTGCTGGCCGACGTGGCGCGGGGCTCCGGCGACTGGGATGCGGACGAACGCGAAGCCTTCATGAAGCCCATCCGCGACAAGTACGAGGAAGAGGGCCACCCCTACTATGCCAGCGCCCGCATCTGGGACGACGGCATCATCGCGCCGGAGGACACGCGGACGGTGCTGGGACTCGGCCTGGCGATGAGCGCGAATGCGCCGGTTCCGGACATGAGCTTCGGCGTTTTCAGAATGTAATGGACGTCCGACCCAAGTCGATATTGTCCTTCCCCTTCAGGGGAAGGTGCCGCGCTGCGGCGGAAGGGGCTGCCGCCGTCTTCTGTTCGCCCGTTTCGCAAGCAGCCCCCTCCGTCACGCCTGAGGCGTGCCACCTCCCCCTGAAGGTGGAGGAAAGGAAGTTCGCATGACCCCCATCACCAAGATCCTCATCGCCAACCGGGGCGAGATCGCCTGCCGCGTGATCCGGACGGCACAGCGGATGAACATCGCGACCGTCGCCGTCTATTCCGACGCCGACCGCGACGCGCTGCACGTGCGCATGGCGGACGAGGCGGTCCATATCGGCCCGGCTCCGGCGGCCGAGAGCTATCTGGTCATCGACACCATCATCGCCGCCGCGAAGGAGACCGGCGCGGACGCGGTCCATCCCGGCTACGGCTTCCTGTCCGAAAACCCCGCCTTCGTGCGCGCCTGCGAAGCCGCCGGGATCGTCTTCATCGGACCGTCCGCCGAAGCCATGGAGGCGATGGGCCTGAAGGACGCCGCCAAGGCGCTGATGGCGAAGGCGGGCGTGCCCGTCACGCCGGGCTATCAGGGCGAGAACCAGGACCCGGACGTCCTCGCCGAGCAGGCCGCCGAAATCGGCTATCCCGTGCTGATCAAGGCGGTCGCGGGCGGCGGCGGCAAGGGCATGCGCAAGGTCGAGGACCCGGACGCGTTCAAACCCGCCCTCGCCTCCTGCCAGCGCGAAGCGGCGAGTTCCTTCGGCAACGACCACGTGCTGATCGAGAAATACATCACCTCCCCGCGCCACATCGAGGTGCAGGTGTTTGGTGACCAGTCGGGCCGCGTCGTCCACCTGTTCGAGCGCGACTGCTCGCTCCAGCGCCGCCACCAGAAGGTCATTGAGGAAGCCCCCGCCCCCGGCATGACGCCAGACGTCCGCGCCGCCATGACCGACGCCGCCATACGCGCCGCCGAAGCGGTCGATTATGTCGGCGCGGGCACGGTGGAATTCATCGTGGACGGCTCGGGACCCTTACGCACGGACGGCTTCTGGTTCATGGAGATGAACACGCGCCTGCAAGTGGAGCATCCCGTGACGGAAGAGATCACGGGCCTCGACCTGGTGGAATGGCAGATCCGGGTGGCGCGCGGGGAAGACCTTCCCGCGCAAGGTGAAATCACGATGGAGGGTCATGCCATAGAGGCGCGCCTCTATGCCGAAGACCCTGAGAAAGGCTTCCTTCCCAGTGTTGGACAGCTCGAAATTCTTACACTGCCATCGATCAACCGGGTTGATACAGGCGTTGAGCAGGGCGGAAACGTCTCCCAGTTCTACGACCCCATGATTGCAAAACTAATCGCTTTCGGTGAAACGCGATCGGATGCAATTCGCTCGCTGGACGGAATGTGCCGTTTGACGATGGTCTATCCAATCAGAACGAATGCCCGTTTCCTTCACAACTGCCTGACGCATCCAAGTTTCGCCTCAGGCCATCTCTCCACTCATTTCATCGCCGAAAATTCGGACGCTTTGATGCCAACCGATCTGATCGAACGCGACAACAACGCCATTGCACGAGCAATTCTACCGCAGGGTGATGAAACGATTTTCGGGCAGGTCTCCGGATGGCGCTTGAACCAAGCTGCAAAAGTTGATTTCGTCCGAATGATTGACGGCGAAATGGTCGAATTACCGCTCAAACCAAAGTCTTCAGGTGAAGACGTTCGTACGACTATTTTGATGAAAAGGCCCGACGGACAGTTGGTTTTCGTAGAAGGGCGTTATTACGCTGTAACCGACGGCCATGCCGATGCTGGAACGCTACTCAACGGTAGGTCCGTCTCCGCCCCCATGCCCGGCAAGGTGATCTCCATGCTCGTCAAGCCCGGCGACGCCGTGGATGCCGACCAGCCGCTCGTCATCCTGGAAGCCATGAAGATGGAAATGACCCTGAAGTCGCCGCGTGCGGGAACTGTGGAGTCGGTCGGGGCGGAGGACGGCGCGCTGGTCGAGGACGGCCAGCCGCTGGTCGTGCTGGCGGAAGACGGGTGAGAGCGATAGCACACACCTGCCTCTCCCTTCCGATCCAGGGACACGCTCGCCCGTTCTCGTCACGGGGAAAAGAGTTGGGAAAGATCGGCAGCCCCTACCCCTTCGCCGCATGGAACCCCACCTCCACCGCATCGAAGTCCCCCAGCCTGCGCATCGCCTCGCGGCCCATCGCCACGCCGTGAATGCCCGCCACGCGCGCGAGGCCCGGCGCGTCCCAGATGTCGGGCATGATCCATTCCACGGTGGGGCGCTCCGGAAACTCCCAGCAGCGTGTGGCCCGCAGCGCGTGCTGCCAGCGCTCGGGATGGTAGAGGCGGCTTTCGGGCGCGCTGAACGCGTCGCGATGGTCCGTATCCAGCGACAGCTCGTAAGCTCCCATGATCCGGCCCCGATTGGCCCGTTCTGATGCTTCCGGAGAGGTCTTGGTGGTGTAGACCGCGCACAGGATCGACCCGCCGGAGCCGTTGGCCTCCGCCAGCTGCATTACCCGCTCCCGAGCCCCCGGAAAGGTCCAGCCGACGCAACCCCAGAGCTGCGGGTCCCACTTCCAGAATCCGGTGATCCAGGCGGCGGGGGCGGTGGCGAAGGGATTGGTCATGGGGCGGAAGTGGGGAGCGGGGCGGGAGAGGCAAGACGGTGGGCTGCCTCACGGGTGGGCTGGCTGGCGGCAGGCTTCTTTATACCATGTCCCCCGCCACCCCATCGCTCCGTTCCCCCGGATCAAGTCCGGGGTCACTCCCGCGATGCGGTCCCCCTTCCCCCTCCCCCCTTGCGGGGAGATGAGTCGCCTTGCGAAGCACGCGGGCCGGAGGGGAATGGCAACATCAGCCGCGCGCAGCCCGCCCGTCTTCTGACGGTGCGGGCAAGCCGTGGTCGCCCTCCCTCTCTACCCGCTCATCCCCGCGAACGCGGGGATCCAGTGGCTCGCCGACCTCCCGGCTGGCCCGTGCCCCTCACCCACGTCGAGGTCGTGGCAAGGACTGGTTCCCCGCGTTCGCGGGGATGAGCGGGAGGGAAGGGATGGACGCGGTGGATGCGCTGAATGCGCTGGACGCTGGTGGCAGGGACGGCTGGCGGCAAGGAAGGCTCTTAGCTGGGTTGGATGAGGCCCTCATCCACGCTCATGTCTGTTGTGAGGGACCGCCAAGCCCCTGACTTCGCTGCCAAGTGCAAAAAAACTCCGGAAAATGATCCCCACTTCCGCCCCCTGCCCCTATTTTAGCTCCCGTTCGCTGCTTCGCACGGGGAGGACATGACCTCGACCTGGCAGCGGACGGGTGAGACCGGCCCCTCCTTTCCGGCGACGCCCCGCACCCCGGCCCGACGCCGAATGGAGATGCGGGAGGGCGATCGCGCGGCGTGGACGGGCGGGCGCAAGGCGCAAGGC
>JBATXP010000145.1:0-3449 GCA_049673465.1 Litorimonas sp. | reverse complement strand
AAATCTGGGGCCGGTTTTGACGGCCTTGGGGCGGTTCGTGCCCTTGGTGAGTAGTGGGCGCGTCTCGCAGGGAATGCTTGGGCCTTCGCAAGAGACGCAACGACGTCCGCGAGCCGCCCCAAGGCCGCCCGTCAGGGTCGCGATGCGCGAGCCTTGGGACGTCGTCGCGGCGTCTCGACGTGTCCAGACACGTCATCGACACCGTTCCTAGCCCAGGACACGCGCATCGCGATCAAAATCCGTCCCAGATTTGAGTATACGACCTAGGACCCACTCGGCATCTCGGCCTGCCGACAGTTCGGCACGGACTCAAGGACGGCTTGGACATACCGACGGAGTGAGCGGATGAGCGTGCGTCCGTTGCGATTTGCCTTATCCTCGATGATTTAACCCTCGCTTCCGTTCTCTCCCTTCCGCTCATTCCCGCGAACGCGGGAATCCAGTCCTTGCCAGGAGGTGGAAGTGGGTCTTCGCTTTCGCTCTCGTCCAGTCCGGACTCCTCCAGCAGCCTGCTCTCGACCCCACCGTCGAAGCCAACTGGTTCCCCGCGTTCGCGGGAATGAGCGGAATGGGATAAGTCGTCGTCGCATCCTCACGTGATTTTCATCCGCCCACGCCTTCACGTGCGACCGGACCGCCCTGTCCGGCAAATCTTTCGTCATCCGTGCCGTGGCACGGGGCGCGGGCCTTGCCTTCGCGATGGAAGAACAAGGAGAGTACCGTTTTACGCAAGGGCAAGGCCCGCGCGAACGGATGACGACGCGTCCCCTGCCGCTCGCCGCGACGACTACCTCCGCTTCGCTCGCGGCCTCTCACGGACGGGACGAACGCGTCACCGCCTTGGTCATCGGCGCACTCGCGAGCCCGGCGGAAGCCACCCTCGCAGCGGACGGAAAGGAAACGGGCGAAGGACGCGGCCGCATAGCGCCGCCTCCCTCATCCGTCCGGGCCGCGCGCGCTCCGGGATGCTTGC
This sequence comes from Litorimonas sp., assembly GCA_049673465.1. GTDB lineage: Bacteria > Pseudomonadota > Alphaproteobacteria > Caulobacterales > Maricaulaceae > Litorimonas. The sequence goes on along the minus strand of JBATXP010000145.1, from coordinate 2,476 downwards.
CGGGTCGCGGAAGAGCGTCACCTCCCCCCATCCGGCAGTTCTAACCCGAAAGCGCCGACGGTGTTGGCCGTGGCGGGATCGTTCCCCGCACGCCAGACCCGAACCTCGCATCCGGTCCGCCGCATTCGAGGGCTATGCATCTCCCCGTGCCTGCAGCGGACGAGGAGCAAGATACACCCATTTCCCGAAGTGAGGATCATTTTCCCGAATTTCGGCGCAAGCGATTGAAAGATCAGGGAAACCGAAACCGAGTTAGCGAGGATTGTTTTTTCGTGATCCCCATTTTCTTTCGGTTTTGCGTCCGTCTAGGACACCACGCTCGGTCCGTCGCGGCCCACCGTGGCGCGCAGCTGCGTCAGCGCGTCCGCGATGGCGGCGATGGGGGCGAGGCGGGCCTGCAGTTCCGCGTCGTGGGTGCCGTCCGCCGGCTCATAGGCTTCGAGGTAAAGGCGCAGCGTCGCCCCCTTGGTGCCCGTGCCGGACAGGCGCATCACGAAGCGCGAGCCGCTGTCGAACATGACGCGCAGGCCCTGATTGTCCGCCACCGAACCGTCGACCGGATCGTGATAGGTGAAGCTGTCCGCCGCGCTCACCGTTTCGCCGTGCAGGGTCGTGCCGGGCAGGTCGGCGAGCTTTCCCTGCAAGGTCGCCATGACGGCTTCGGCCTTGGCGGTGTCGACTTCCTCGTAATCGTGGCGGCTGTAATAGTGGCGGCCATGGGTGGACCAGTGATCCGCCAAAATGTCCGCCACGCCCTCGCCGCGCGCCGCCAAAATGTTGAGCCACATCAGCACGGCCCAGACGCCGTCCTTCTCCCGCACATGGTCGGAGGAGGTGCCCGCGCTCTCCTCCCCGCAGACCGTGATCCGGCCCGCATCCAGCAGGTTGCCGAAATATTTCCAGCCCGTGGGCGTCTCGAAGCTCTCGATGCCCATCGCCTCCGCCACCACGTCGGCCGCCCGGCTGGTCGGCATGGATCGGGCGACGCCGGTGATGCCACCCGCATAGCCCGGTGCGAGGTGGGCGTTGGCGGTGATGACCGCGAGACTGTCCGACGGGCTGACATAGGTGCCGGGGCCCAGCACGATGTTGCGGTCCCCGTCCCCGTCCGAGGCCGCGCCGAAACTGGGGGCACCATGCGCGAACATGCGGTCGAACAGGTCCTTGGCATAGACCGGATTGGGGTCGGGATGGCCGCCACCGAAGGTGGGGGACGGCAAGGCGTTCATCAGCGCGTCCGCATCGGCGCCGAGGCGGTTCACGAAAATCTCCCGCGCATAGGGGCCGGTCACGGCATGCATGGCGTCGAACACCATGCGATTGCCGGACAGCCAGCGCCGGATCGCGGCGAAATTGAACAGCGTCTCCATCAGATCGGCATAGTCGGTCACGGGGTCGATGATCATGACCGCCATATCGGCCAGGCTCGCCTCCCCGACCGTGTCCAGATCGACGTCGCCCCCATCCGCGATCCGGTAGGCGTCGATCTCCTTCGTGCGCGCGAAGACGGCGTCGGTCAGCGAGGTCGGGGCGGGGCCGCCATTGCCGATATTGTACTTGATCCCGAAATCGCCCTCCGGGCCACCCGGATTGTGGCTGGCCGACAGGACGATCCCGCCGGTCGCGCCGTATTTCCGGATCAGGTGGGACACGGCGGGCGTGGACAGCAGGCCGCCCTGCCCCACCATGGCCCGCGCCACGCCATTGGCCGCCGCGATGCGCAGGATGGTCTGGATCGCCACATCGTTGTGGAACCGCCCGTCCCCGCCCACGACGAGGGTCCCGCCCGTCAGCTCCGGCACGCGGTCGAAGATGGCCTGGACGAAGTTCTCCAGATAGTTGGGCTGCTGGAAGACGGCGACGCGCTTGCGCAGGCCGGACGTGCCGGGCTTCTGGTCGTCGAAGGGGGTGGTGGACACGATGTTCATGAGGCTTCCTTGTTCGCGGGGTGGGCGGCGTCAATGGCGGACAGGATGGTGGCGACGTCCGGGTCGGCCGCGATGGCCTCGACGGAGAGCCGCGCCCGCCCGCGCCAATTGGGCTGCTCGGTCGTAGTGCCGGGCACGTTGGGCTGGTCCTCGGACAGGAGCAGGTCGTCCAGCTGCACGGCGAAGGCCAGCGACGGCCCGCCCGCCAGATAGGCTTGCAACTGTGCCATGTCTTTCGATGAGAGCCTGTTCGGCACGCCGTCCAGCCCGACCAGCTCGGCCATGGCCCGCTTGTCGGATCCGCGCTGCCCGCGATCGTGGTCGAGACCGTCGAGACCGATGGCGAGCCGTTCGCGCCATTCCAGGTCGCGCCCGGTCCAGAAGCCCGCGACGGTCGGAAAGTCATGGTTGGACCAGGCCGTCATGGCGCGGCGGCGGGTCGCCTCGCGCGGAAGCATCTCGCCATGCGGGCCGCGCTCGATCATCTGCACGGAACAGCCCAGCATGCCGCGCGCGGCCATGCGGTCACGGAATCCCTCGGGCACGGT
>JBATXP010000144.1:0-1744 GCA_049673465.1 Litorimonas sp. | reverse complement strand
GCGCGAGGCGGGCCGCGCGCCGGAGGGCTGGCCGGACTTTCCGGTCGTCATCAAGCCCGCCAATCTGGGCTCCTCCATCGGCGTCGGTCTGGCGCGCGACTTCGCGCAGGCCTGCGACCTGCTCTGGTTCATCCTGCAACAGGACTGGATCGCGGTGATCGAGCCGCAAGTGCGCAACCTGGTGGAGTATAATGTCGCCATGATCGACGTGCAGGGCCGGACCCGCTTCTCCGCCATCGAGATGCCCAAGTCGGGCGAGGAACTGCTCGACTACAAGGAGAAATATCTGTCGGCCGGCGGCGGCACGAAGGGCGCCTACTCCCCGTCCCAAGGCATGCTGTCGCTCACGCGCGACATCGATCCGGACCTGCCTGCCGAGATGATCGCGCGCATCCACGCCTATGCCGACACCGCCTTCTCCGCCTTCGGTCGCCGGGGTGCCCCGCGCATCGATTTCCTGTGCGACTCCCACACTGGCGAGATCTGGTTCAACGAAATCAACGCCATTCCCGGCTCCTACGGCTACTTCCTCTGGGAACAAGCCACCCACCCCCTCCTCTTCCCCGAACTGATCGACCACCTGGTCCGGGAAGCGCAGTCCCGATCGGTCAAAAGCTTCACCGACCCCGTCCCGCTGGCAGCGCACCTGCTACGACGTTAGTGGAAGGGGCCAGGCGCTTTTTTGCAAAGGCGACCGAGAGGCGCGTGATACGATCATGGGCTGGGGAGAGGGAGACATGCTTTCTGCAGCACGAGGAGACACCCGATCTGGTCGCCGGTCTGATCGACCAGATCATGCAACAGCAACTTATCTACGCCAGTTGACGTAGACGAGTCGCTATTGCATCTGACGTCCCGGAAAGGCCGCGCACGCCCTATCGGACCTCGTTCCTGCGTGGTGTCATCCAGGTCCGCGCGCAGTCGAAGGATCCTGTCATGTCACGATATAGCCAAACCCTCTTTGCGGCAGGCCTCGCATCCCTCCTGCTGATGGCCTGTTCCAGCCCCTCACCTGAATCCAGCCCCGCTCTCGAAATCTCCAATGACTGGGACCTCATCGAAACGGAGTCCTATCGCGGCAAACGTGATGCCGTTCATTTCATCGACGAACAGACGGGATGGTACGGGACGGGCGCGGGAGATCTGTTTCAGACAAGAGATGGAGGAGAAAGCTGGGACCGTGTCAGGAGCCAGCCCGGAACCTTCGTTCGCGCAGTCGCCTTTCTCGATCGCGACGTCGGCTACATCGGCAATGTCGGCACGGATTACTATCCAGGGGTGACGGACGAAACGCCTCTCTACAGGCCGAAGATGGCGGACGGAACTGGACCGAAGTGGATCTGGGCGGAAAAACGATCAAGGGTGTCTGCGCCATAGATATCGTCGCATCGAAAGATCTGGCCACAGGGACCGACGGCACATCGACCATCATCCACGCGGCGGGGCGCGTCGGAGGGTCGACGGGCATCATCCGATCCGTCGATTCCGGCGAGACCTGGTCCGTTATCGACATGACGCCCCATGCGGGCATGATCCTGGATGTGAAATTCTTCGATGAAAACGAGGGTCTTGTCTTCGCGTCCACGGGAACGGACGTCCCGACGACACACGGTCTGGTCCTGAGAACCACCAATGGAGGGCAGGACTGGTCCGAAGTCTATAGGGGGTCGCGCCCGCAGGAACTCGTCTGGAAAGCGTCGTTTCCGAACCGGCTTACGGGCTTCGCCACCATCCAGAGCTACGA
>JBATXP010000143.1:0-3526 GCA_049673465.1 Litorimonas sp. | reverse complement strand
AGGGGTCCGTGGCTTGCCCTCATTGTTTTCTCGCAACCCTCCCAGCTCCGCCGAGCGCAGCCCGGCGCGCGCCGCACCGTCGCGGAAGGCCGGGTCGGGCTTTCGGGAGACGAAACGGCAAGAGGGCCGCCCGCATCCCGAGCCTCCTCCTTCTTCCTCCCGCTCATCCCCGCGAACGCGGGGATCCAGTCCTTGCCACGACCTGAACGTGGGTGAGCAGGTCCGGCCAGCCGTGACGTCGGTGAGCCACTGGATCCCCGCATTCGCGCGGATGGGCGGAATTTGGAGAAATCACTCTTCCACACACCCTTATCTCCGTGCCCGGCATTTATTGCCGGGGCCTTGCCGAGGGCTTCCTCACGAGACTCGGCTTGCGATATCGGACGCGGACAGGCCCGGACAGCCGGAGCCGGAGACAATCTCGCAACAAGACGACGCCCGAATTCGCCCGCCCGCCTCACAGCCCTGCCCCCCCGGTCGATAGCGGCATGAGCACCCGGGCGGCGTTTTCGCTGACCTCGGTCAGGAAGACGTTGCCACGCAGGCCGATCAGGATCGACGCCACCGCCAGACTGACCATGGGGACGAGCATGAGCGCGGGAGCTTCGCGGCGGCGGATCGTGCCGTCCTCGCGCAGGCAGCTGGCGGGCGGCGGGTTGAAGTAGGCGACCATCATCATGCGGCCCATGTAGAAGAGCGCCAGGATGGACGTGACCATGATGACGGCCACGGCCCACCACCAGTCCTTTTCGGCCGCGGCTTCCGCCAGCGCGACCTTGGACACGAACCCGGCGGTGAACGGCACGCCGATCAGGCTGAACGCGAGGACGGTGAAGGCCGCCGTCGTGACCGGCATGGTCTTGGCGAGACCCGCCATGTCGGAGATGCGGGTAATGCCGAACCGGTACCACATGGCGCCGAGGGCGAGGAACAGCCCGCCCTTGACCACCGCGTGGTTGATCAGGTGCAGGTAGGACCCGGCAAGGCCCGCCGTGGTCAGGATGCCGATGCCGAGCAGCATGTAGCCGACCTGCGCGACCGACGAAAAGGCCAGCGTGCGCCGCGCATCCGTCTGGAAGAAGGCCTGCAGACTGGCGAAGATCATCCCCGTCACGGCCAGGCCGGTGATGATATAGGTCAGCACCACGGCCACATAGTCGAAGGATGGGTCGAACACGGTGAAGCTGAACCGGTAGAGCAGGTAGAGCGCCGCCTTGGTCGCGGTCGAGGCGAGGAACGCCGTGACCACCGTGGGGCTGTAGGCATAGGCGCCGGGCAGCCAGGTGTGCAGCGGGAACAGGGCGAGTTTCAGGCCGAGGCCGACCACGATGAAGCCGAAGGCGACCTGCGCCACGCGCGATCCGCCGTCCAGATTGGCGAGGATGCGCCGCATATCCTCCATGTTGAGCGTGCCGGTTTCGGCATAGAGGAAGCCCACGCCGATCACGAAGAAGGTCGCCCCGATGGAGCCGAGGATGAGGTAGTTGAAGGCGGCCGAGAGCGCCCGGCGGTCCCGGTTCGCGCCCATGGCGACCAGCGTGTAGGTGCTGATCGAGGAGACTTCGAGGAAGACGAACACGTTGAACGCGTCGCCCGTCACCACCATCCCCATCAGCCCCGCCACGCAGAGCAGGAACGCGGCGTAGAAGGGCGCGCGCTTCTTGCGCTGCACTTCCGCGTCCACGGCCGGTTCGGCATAGACGAGGGAGAACACCGCCATCGACGCGATCAGCAACAGGATCGGCGCGTTGACCGCGTCGAGCCGCAAGCTGATCCCGTAGGGCGGCTCCCACCCGCCCATGCGGTAGAGGAAGGCACCCAGATCGACCTGCACCTGGAAGACGACATAGGCGGACAGGGCGACGACGACCGCCACTGCAAGCGCGACCATCCAGGCGAGACGGCGCACGTTCGGCAGCACCGCCACCACCGCCGCCATGAGGAGCGGCAGGACGATGGCGAAGGCGGCCGCGTGGGTGGAAAGCCAGGCGGTCATGCGGCGGGCCTGGAAAGGGCTTCGCTGCGCGAAGTCTTATGGATAGGTCCCCCTCCGACCTCGCGCTTCGCGCATCGGCCACCTCCCCCTTGCGGGGGAGGAACACGGGCCAGTTCCTCCCCCGCAAGGGGGAGGTGCCGCGCAGCGGCGGAGGGAGGCCGAAAATCAAGCCGCGCAAAGCGCGTCATTTCACCAACCGCCCCCATCACGCCGCCTTCGTCCCATCCGCCGGCGCGTCCACGCCTTCGAGATTGTACTGCCGGTCCGCCTCGTCCAGCGCGTCCAGCTCGATGGTTCCGTAGACCTCGCGGATGCGAACAGAGAGCGCCAGGCCGATGGCGAGGGTCGCCACGCCCACCACGATGGCGGTGAGGATCAGCACGTGCGGCAGCGGGTTGGAATAGAGGATCTCGCTTCCCTGCCCCGGCAGGGCGTAGGCCTTGCCGGACGCGGCGACCTGCACCGGCTCGATATAGGCCGCGTGCTCGTCATAGCCGGACTTGGAGGCGGGGTCGTATTCGAGGATGGGCGGCTGGCCGGAGGCGACCTTGCCGAGGGTGATGTAGAACAGGAACACGCTGGTCTGGAACACGGACAGCCCGACCATCTTCTTGATCAGGTTGCGCGAGGCGAACACGACATAGAGGCCCGTCATCATCAGGACGATGACCACCACATAGTTGAAGTGCGTGAACAGCAGGTCCAAATCGTTTCCCCTCGCCCCTTCGGACTACCAGTCGTCCGCGTCGAGATCGGGCTGGCGCGACCCGAACGCGTAGAAGATCGCCAGCATGACGGACGTCACGGTGGAGAACACCCCCAGTTCCACGAACAATATGCCCATATGCTGACCGTGGATCGCGTCGTGGGCGAGGACGTTGTAGTTCAGGAATTCCCCGCCGCTGAGCCAGCTCACCACCCCCGTGCCGCCATAGAGCAGCACGCCGAGGCTCATGCCGATGCGGATCAGCACGGGCGGAAAGGCGCGCTTGGCATCGGCCAGCCCGAAGACCAGCGCATAAAGGATGACGGAGGCCGACAGGATCACGCCCGCCTGGAACCCGCCGCCGGGCCCGTATTCGCCGTGGAACTGGACGTAGAAGGCGAACAGCGCGATCAGCGGGATGAGGAACTTGGCGATGACCCGCAGCAGAACGTGCGGATCGTGCGTGTAGCCGGTCTGTTCGGGTTTGCTCACGACGCCTCTCCCTCGAAGCGGGTCACGGTCGGCGCAGCCCGGCGTGCGGGACGCTGCGTCTTCTCGGTCGCGCCGGTCGGTGCGCTAGGCATGGACAGGCGCTCGCCGCGGACTTCCGCACGGTAGCGGCCCGCATTGCCGTTCAGGCCCAGCAGCAGCAGCACGCCCAGCCCGGCGGCGAAAATCACCACCACCTCGCCAAACGTATCGTAGCCGCGGTAGGAGGCGAGCACCGCCGTCACCACGTTGGGGATGTCAACCTCCACGGCCGTGCGCGCTAGCAGCTCGCTGCCGACATAGCTGTTGGCCGGACTGGTCACATCGCCATAGGC
>JBATXP010000142.1:0-1811 GCA_049673465.1 Litorimonas sp. | reverse complement strand
GGCCAGGACGAGACGCGCGTCCAGATCGTCCGGGTTCGCGGCGACGGCGCTTTCCGCATCGCGGAGTTCCGCGTCCTCTTCCGCCGGATCGTCGGGCGCGGGCGCACCCTCGCCCAGGGACAGTTCGGAGCGGATGGAGGCGATGTCGGGATGTTCGGCCAGCTTGCCGGTGGCGCTCTCCACCATCTCTGTCGCCATGTCGCGCTGGCCCATGTCGAGATAGACGCGGGCGAGCCCTGCGAGCGCGGAGCCGTTCTCCGGATCGAGCTGGAGCGCTTGGGCGAAGTCCTGCGCCGCCCCGCCCGGATCGCCTGCGGAAAGACTGTCTTTCGCACGGTCCACGAGGGTTTGCGCTTCTTCGGCCGGGTCGCTTTCGCCGGACAGGCGGGCGATGAACTTGGACAGCTCGGATTCGGGCTGCGCGCCCTTGAAGCCGTCCACGGGCTGGCCGTCCTTGAAAGCGAACACGGCCGGGATCGACCGCACGCCGAGTTGCCCGGCCACGCCGGGGTTCTCGTCGATATTGATCTTGACCATCTTCACCTTGCCCTCGGCGGCGCTCACCTGGCGTTCCAGCGCGGGCATGAGCTGCTTGCACGGGCCGCACCACGGCGCCCAGAAGTCCACCACGACGGGCGTGTCCTTGGAGGTCTCGATCACGTCGGCCATGAAGGCCATGTCGGAGGAATCTTTGATCAGCGCATCGGTCATGCGGGCTAAATGGGCGAGGGGGCCGGAAGGTTCAACCGGAGTCGCGAGAAAGTGAGCGGGCGCGCCGGGACAATGCTCGTAAACCTTTTTCCATGGATTGCGGGCCAGTCTGGCCGGACATGCGCGCGAAAGCCCCGACACCGCCATTCACGAAGATGTTCCCCGTCATGACATCCGTGATCGACGCCGCTCAGGAGCGGCTGTCCGGCGCGCCCCTCCCGGACCGGGCGGCGGCCTAGCCATTTTGCGCCAAAGCGCCCAGATCGAGCACGAGTGGCTCGTGCCCCGTCGCCCGCGCGAACCGGATCAGCGCGTCCGAGCGGACCCGCGTGCTGGCCGTGTTCCGCATCGGGTGGAACCAGACGAACTCCTGCTCCAACAAGGCCGCGTCCAGCACCAGCCGCACGGCCTTGTCCGTGTCGTTGAGCACGGAAAAGACGGTGACCGATCCGGGCCGCACGCCCAGATGTTCCAGCAGCGCCGCCTCGCGCCCGAAGGAGAGCCGCTTGGTGCCGAGATGCGGATGCAGCCGGTTGAGCCGGATCGGCGTTTCCCCCAGCGCGCTGACCAGGACGAACTGCCCGGCCTTGTCCTTGAGAAACAGATTCTTGGAATGGCCGCCCGGCAGGCGCGCCTTGACGTCGCGCCCGTCCTCCACGGTGTACACGGCCTCATGCTCTTCCGTGACATGGTCGATGCCGAGCGCGTCCAGAAGGGCATAGAGAGCGGGTTCGGATGGGTGCGGCGCGGTCATGCGGGCGGCCTAGTCGGACATCTGCAAAAACTCAAACGGCTCTGCGTCTTCGCGCTTGCAAGGCCGAAAGCGGCTGGATATAGGCCGCGCTTCAACGACTGCGACGCGGGCGTAGCTCAGTGGTAGAGCATCACCTTGCCAAGGTGAGGGTCGTGGGTTCGAATCTCATCGCCCGCTCCAGTTGGTTGACCATGAACCCGCCTTCGAGGTGGGTTTTTTGTTGGGGCGTTTAGCGAACCCACGCTTTTTTGATTGTTCGCGTTCGCTCACGGGGGTTCGAATCTCATCGCCCGCTCCAGTAGTTGACCATGAACCCGCCTTCGAGGTGGGTTTTTTGTTGGGGCGT
>JBATXP010000141.1:0-2111 GCA_049673465.1 Litorimonas sp. | reverse complement strand
CTTCTCTCCCGCCTGCCGGAACAGGTCGGGGTCGTTGGTCGCTGTCGCCAACTCGTACAGGCTGTTCCCCCAATTGTAGAGAGCCTCATGGTCATCCGGCTTAATCTCGAGCGCCTGCGCAAACTTCTCTCCCGCTTGCCGGAAAAGATCGGGGTCGTTGGTCGCTCTCGCCATGTCAGCCAAGCTGACTCCCCAGTTGTTGAGCGCCTCATGGGTGTCCGGCTTGATCTCGAGCGCGTGCGCATACTTCTCTCCCGCCTGCCGGAACAGGTCGGGGTCGTTGGTCGCTCTCGCCACGTCAGCCAAGCTGACTCCCCAGTTGTTGAGCGCCTCATGTTTGTCCGGCTTGATCTCGAGCGCCTGCGCATACTTTTCTCCCGCCTGCCGGGACAGGTCGCTCTCGCCAATTCAGCAAGACTGGCCCCCAAATTATTGAGGGCGTCATGAGACGATGGATTCAATTCAGCCGCTTTGCGAAAACATCGAACCATGTCATTGGTTTCGGCAACATCCAATCTTTCTCCGATCCTGTCCGCGAGCCTGACGCCTTTCGATCCAAATGCGATAGCGAGCCATTCACGCATCTGTTCATCTTCTGTATCCTCCGGAATTGACGAGATGACCCCGTCCCAGTCATTGTTCATGACCAGTTCGATGATGTCCGGTTCTTCAGCCTCTTCCTTCTCCGACTCCGCTCGCAGTTTCTTCTTCAGTTGGGCGAGCAGGTCCTTGTCCGTGCCGACCTCTTCTTCGACGGGAAAATCCACGATAGGCTCGATCTCGTCGAGCAGGTGCGCGCTGGAGTTGGTGAAAAGCTTGGGCGGCCAGCAGCCAAGTTCCCGCGCCAAGTCCATGAAGAATCTGTCCGACTTGGCCTCGCCAAGATACTCGTTTGATCTCTTGCGCGTGTCGAGCAAGCGGCGGACATGGGCGGGGCAATCTGCCTTGAGGTCGGTCCAGACAAGGCGTTGCTGGCCGTCGAAAACGTCTTCCATGACCTTGAACACGGAGTCGGACGCGCCGCTATAGCCCGCCACGATCATGGGGTACTTGCTGAGCGTGTCGGTCAGCAGCGGCCTGAGATTTTCGGCGTGCTCGCGCGTCTCCTCGTCGCTGTTGAGCACTGCGAGGCCGTGACCCTGGCCGTGCAGATGCAGGATCGCTGGGGATTGAATGAAATTCGTCCGCGTCGACACGCTGGTGACGAAATCGTAGGTGGTGGGATAGATGCCCAACATGCCGCAGGCGCGGGCCAGAACGGAGTCGAAGTTGAAGGTCAGGACGCGGCCGACATAGCCCGCCTTCATGAGGCTCGCGATGGCGAGGTGGCCCCAATTCACGCCGGCCCCGTCGAGATGGGGCTTCAGGACGGCGCGGACCTCGCTGGCCGACAGCACCGACATGCAGGCGCCGTAATCGTCGCCGCACTCCTTGCCGAGCATCCGCTCGATCTCATCGGCATAATTCGCCTTGATCTCCCGGACGAGGTCGCCCGCGAGTGGGATCCCGGCGGAGACAGAGCAGCCCGCCCCGATCATCAGCGCAAAGGGCCTTTCGGGCTCGTCCTTCGCCTGCCGCCGCATGGCGTTGGCAATTCGACGTATATCATGGCCCGTATATTTTCCCATGCAGGCAGACTACAGGCAGACGCGAAGCCTGCAACCAAGGGATGGAATTATCCCCGCCTGACCCCCGCAAAGCTCAACCCGAACCTTGCCAGATATTTCGCCACGCGGTCGCCGTCGTTCTTGGTCGTCCGCGCCTCGCGCGACACGGCGAAGAGCTTGCGGCCCGCTTCGGCGGCGGTGGCGGACTCGCGGCAGGTCTTCACGACGAGAGCGAGTTGCGGGCGGTCGAACGGGTCGATCTCGGAGAGGCGCGGACCCAGCATGTCGGAGAGCAGAGCGGCATCCCCGTCCGGAGCCTGCGCGGTCTGCAGGCGCGCGGCTTCCGCGTCCACGTCCGCGACCGTGATCCGCGCCCCGTCCGCCATCAGGGCGAGGCGGGACAGGCTGGCATTGAGGTCGTGGAAATTGCCGGGCAGGGGGCCGTGCGCGTCCAGCAGGTCGGTGTAGCGCCGGAGCGCCTCCGCATTGAACGCCACCTTGCGC
>JBATXP010000140.1:0-9865 GCA_049673465.1 Litorimonas sp. | reverse complement strand
TCGTGGCTAGGCGCGGGCTGAACCGAATGCTGTGGCCTTCGGGAAGACCGCAACGACGTCCACGGGTCGCCCCAAGGCCGCCCGGCAGGGTCGCGATGCGCGAGCCTTGGGACGTCGTCGCGGCGTCTCGACGTGTCCAGACACGTCATCGACACCGCTCCTAGCCCAAAACTCGCGCACCGCGATCAAAAGCCGTCCCAGATCCGAGTATGTGACCTAAGTCGCATAGAGCTGCTCCGGATAACGGAAGCTCTTGAACTCCAGCGCGTTGCCGCTGGGGTCGAGAAAGAACATCGTCGCCTGCTCTCCGACTTCGCCCTGAAACCGGATATAGGGCTCGATCACGAAATCCGTGTCGGCTTCGACTAGCCGGTCCCGCAGATCGTGCCAGTCCTGCCACGGTAGGACAGCCCCGAAATGGCGAACCGGCACGTCCTTGCCATCGACCCGGTTGGTCGCGAGCGTTTCCGCTTCGTCGCAAACGTGAAGGCTGAGCTGGTGGCCGAAAAAGTCGAAGTCGATCCAGCGCTCCGCCTCGCGACCCACGGTGCAGCCGAGCCTGTCGCGATAGTAAAGCCGTGCTTCTTCCTTGTCGCGGATCGGCGCAGCGAGGTGGAAGGGGGTCATGGTCAGGAGTCTAGCTGGTCCGTAACTCGCTTAGCCATGTCAGCGTCGCGATATCGGGAGTCCATCAGGGGGCGACCATAGAGGTATAAACCGCCTCCGACAAAGATGAAGACGCCGATGATGTATAGACTGACCCAAGCTTCTTCAGTCATGTTGTTCTCCGTCTTCGATTTCGGACAAAACCCTCTGGCTAGTCACGAACAACACGATTGAAATAAGAGCTAGCGGTATTGATAGCAAGAGCCCGTCGGTCGAGCGAGCGCTGATCGGCTCCCACAGTCCGACACCTAAAGACCCGAACGCAATCGTGCGGAATATGACGGATAGCGACTTGCGTTGCTCGTTTCTGGCCTCTCTGTTGCCCCGATATCTCATTATTTCGGGCCGTAATCGTAATCCCCGCCTTTCTCCAGCGCGGCGCGGTAGGCTGGGCGGCTCCACACTTTTTCGACGAAGTCGTTGCAGGCGTCGAAGCCCTTGAGGCGGCCGCGGGCCTTGGCGGCTTCGAGCGGGAAGATCATGGCGAAGTCGGCCCCGGTAAGCTGGTCGCCCGCGAACCATTCGTTTCGGATCAACGCATATTCGCAATAGTCCAGAACCTTGCGAATCTCGTCCATGATCATGGGCTGGATCGGGTCGGCGGCCTCGCCGAGAAAACCGGTGTAGAGGGCGAGAAGCAGCGGCAACATGGCCGAGCCTTCGGCGAAGTGCAGGAAGTGGACATAGTCGACGAAGTCCTGCGTGCCACGCTCGGGACGGAAGCGACCGTCCGCGTCGAACTGATCGAGCAGGTAGACGATGATCGCGCCCGTTTCGGCAACGACCAGGCCGTCATGCTCGATGACAGGGCTCTTGCCGAGCGGGTGGACCGCCTTGAGTTCGGCCGGAGCGCGGCTCGTCTTGGCATCGCGCTGATAGGCCTTGATGTCGTAATTGACGCCAAGCTCCTCCAACTGCCAGAGGATGCGCTGCGAGCGGGAATTGTTGAGGTGATGAACGGTCAGCATGTCTCGCGGTAGGCAGAGCGGACCGTCTAGGCAACCGCTTTCCAGCCATCGTCCCCGCGAAAATCGAGGGTCGATGTCTCGCCGTTCCGGACGATGTTGACGCTGTTTGTCTGGTCGCCGACATGCTCCCGAAACATGGTCGCGCTGACGGCCAGAGGTGCGGATGCGTCGCTCACGGTGCCGCTTTGATAGACATAGACGTTCTGCCCGATGATCTCCGCGCCGACGATGGATAGCTCCACGGGCACGTCGCCGGACATCAGGGCGAACTGATCCGCCGTGTAGAGGGCCAGCTTGGCGCGTGCCCGCAAGGTGGAGATGTCGGGCCGGGACAGGATGCCGGTCGCGTAGAGAACGTCCTGTGCGTCCTGCGCGTGGTAGACATGGGTCACACCGACCGTGCCGTCAGGCTCGATCCGCACCTCGGTCTCTGTGCGCTTGGACCGGTGCGCGAGCGCGGGACGCGCGACGCAAACCGCCGCGAGGCTGCCGAGAACGACTCGCCTAGTCGTCACGGCCCAGCATCCGACGCAGCGTTTCGCGCAAGGTTTCGCGTCGGGACTCGTCGCTATCGGAATTCGTTTCGGCTTCCGTTTCGCGGGCTTCCTCGACGATCTCCGGCTCCATACCGTCGGTTTGCTCGGTCGCATCTTCCGGGTCAGTATTGCGAGCCTCATCTCGCTCCCGCTCGTCATTGTCGTTCGCGAAGCGTAGCGGCACCTCGGCTTCATCGGAACCGTCCGGTTCCTCCGCCTCGCTCTTCAGCTCGCGCAGCATGTCGGCCATCATGCTCGTCCGGCTACTGTCTCCCTTGTAGAGCGACAGCCGGTCGGACACGACCAATTGCGGGAAGCCATTGTTTGAATGGTCCGCATCCGCCGTCTGATGAGCGGCGTCGAGTCGGATGCTCTCGATCCGGTCGTCCCGAACGATCAGCTTGGTCACGCGCTCGGAATTGCGGCGCCAGATCTCCGCCGGAACCATGATTTCCTCCACGTTCCCATCCGCATAGGTCAGGGTGAGGGGCAGGGGCGAGATCAGGCCGCCGACATTCTCGAAGTTTACGAAGTAGAAATACTGCTCGTCCTCCAGCGCGCGGTCATAGATCTCGCGCTCCACGTCGGAGAGTCCGTCGAGGAAAGACTGGAACGTTTTGCGGTCGGCGTTCGTGACCGCGAACATGTCGTTCTCGTTGTAGAAATCTTCTAGCGCTTCGACCCGCTCCAGTCGGGTCGTGCGGCCTTCCTCGCGGTTGCGGCGCTGTGTGATGTTCTCCGGGAAGCGGATAATGTCTTCCTCTCTATCGAGGTCCTTCTCCACGTCTGGATCGTCCGTTCCGATCTGGTACTCGCGCACATCCGTGATGGCCATGTCGACATGATCCGTGCCGTAGAACCAGCCGCGCCAGAACCAGTCCAGATCGACGGCGGACGCGTCCTCCATAGTGCGGAAGAAGTCCTCGGGCGTCGGCCGCTTGAACTTCCAGCGGCGACTATATTCGCGGAAAGCGAAGTCGAACGCCTCGCGGCCCATCACGGTCTCGCGCAGCACGATCAGCGCGGCCGCCGGCTTGGCGTAGGCATTGGGGCCGAACTGCAGCACGGAGTCCGACTGAGTCATGATCGGAACCTGGTTGGAGCTCGTCATGTAGCGCGTGATCTCGTCCAGCGGGTTCTGCATGTTGCGCCGGATCGGGAAGTTCTCCTCCCATTCGTATTCGGCCATGTATTCGAGGAAGGTGTTGATGCCTTCGTCCATCCAGGTGTAGCGCCGCTCGTCGCTGTTCACCGTCATCGGAAAGTAGATGTGGCCGATCTCGTGGATGATGACCCCGATCAGCCCATATTTCGTGTTGCGCGAATAGACGGTTTCACCGGATTTTTCGTCCTCATAGGGGCGATATCCGTTGAAGGTGATCATCGGATATTCCATCCCGCCGCGTTCCCAGGAGTTCACGCTCTGCGCGACCGGGTAGGGGTAGTTGAAGGCGAAGCGGTTGTAGACGTCCATGGTGTGGACGACGGCCTGGGTCGAATATTGCGACCAGATCGGGTCGGCTTCCTTGGGGAAGAAGGACATGGCCAGGACTTCCGGATTGTCCGGATCGTCCTGCTCGAAGATCATCGCATCCCAGATATATTTGCGCGAGGACGACCAGGCGAAATCCCGAACGTTTTCAGCCAGAAAGCTCCAGGTCTGGGTACCGCTCGCCTTGCTCTTTTCGTTCTCCTCGGCCTCCGCCGGAGTGACGATATAGATCGGCGCGTCCGTATCGGCGTCGGCCAGGCGGCGACGCTGCGTGGCGGTCAGCACGTCGCGCGGATTCTGCAAGACGCCGCTCGCGGCGACGATGTGGTCGGACGGAACCGTCAGGTCGACCGTATAGTCGCCGAACTCCAGCGTGAACTCGCCGCGCCCCAGGAACTGCTTGTTCTGCCAGCCCGTATAGTCGGTGTAGGCGGCGAGGCGCGGGAACCATTGGGCGAGGCCAAAGATGTAATTGTCTTCTTCCGGAAAATATTCCCAGCCGCCGCGCCCGCCCACGGCGACTTCGTCGATGATGTTGTGCTCCCAATCGACCTGGAACTCGAACGTCTCGCCGGGGGCGAGCGGCTCGGGCAGATCGATGCGCAGCATGGAGTCGTTCAGGAAGACCGGCAGCGCGTCGCCATCCATGGTCGCGATCTGCTGGAACTCGAACCCGTATTCGCGGTCCGCCATGGCCTGCATGTAGCGCAACTGGCCGAAGGAAAGCTGATCGCCCGCGCCGCTGCCCTGTCCGCGCCGCGTGCCGGACCCGGCCGCCGTTGCGCTTTCGCGTGCCAGACTGCCATCCTTGAACCGGTTCTGATCCAGCGCCAGCCAGATATAGTGCAGTGTGTCGGGAGAGTTGTTGACATATTCGATGTCCATCTCGGCGCTGATGCGTTGCGTATCCTCGTCCAGGATCGCGTCGATGTCGACATTGGCGCGCTGCTGCCAGTAGCCGGGACCGGGCGCGCCGGAGGCGGAACGGTAGATGTTGGGATCGCGGAACTCCGACTCCATCTGTCGGAACTTCGCCACCGCATCCGTCGAACTTCCCGCCACGCCGCGCGCGGGCTTGTCGGAAGCTTTGGCGACGCTCGCCGCGCCAAGCGAGAGCACCAGCGCGCCCGTGGTCAGCGCGCCGAGTTTCAGGGCGTAGGCGAGATGGGACATGAAGGACTCCGAGTCGGGTTCGCGCATCGCTCCAGGCTAGTGGAACGTGCCGCTGCACCATAACGGGTTCGCGCCTGCGGGGAAGGGCCTAACCCTTTGCGTCCCGTTGGAGAGGCGAAGCGAGCGAACTCCGACGCTGGAGCGCCGCGTGCAGGGCGTCGAGCGTCGCGGAGAGCGGGTGCGCACGACGGAAGGCATGACGCCCATATATGACGGCGTCTCCCTTGCTCCCACTCACTACAGCGTTCGTCGCGATGCGCGCCGCGAAGCGCAGCGGGTTGGAGCGGTTCAGCGCGATCGCCTTGGCCTCTCGCAAAGCGCCAAGCCGTTCTGAAAACTGATTGGTATCAATGGCTTGCCGGATCGTGCGCAGGCTGCCGGGCAAGTCGAAGATGTCGATCGGGATGGCGGCGTCTTCGGGATAGACGCGCGTATAGTCGGGGTCGCCGAAATAGAAGGGCAGGCATTCGGCCAGGAAGCAGTCTGTCAGCTTTTCCGTATGATGACCCGGCTGGACGTGGTTTTCGATGGCAAGATGATAGCGGTAGCGAGCCATGGCCTCCGCCTTGTCATCGATGGGGTCGAAGCCGCGTCCATAAAGGGCCAATCCGTCACACAGCTCCGCTTTGACGGCTTTCACGAATGCCAGCCGCGCGGCGTGGACGGTATGGGACATCGCCTTGTTGGATGTCACGGTCGACAGGTCGTCGCTCTTGTCGGGCGAAGCCTCTATTCGGTGCAACGGCCAATGCGCGTCGCCCTCCATGTCGCGCCCATAGAACCATCTCAGGGGCGGGGTTACATCGACCAGCACGGTTCCGGCCTTGTCGAGAAAGCGCCTTTCCACCGGCGTGAAGCTCCGACTCGTGCAGACGTGCCCGAACTGGGCGAGGTAGCGCAGCCCGTCCAGTCGGATCGAACTCGGCTCCGTGGTGATGAGCAGCGTGTGGCTGCGCGGGCAGGACAGCGGTTCGGTGTGCAGGATGCGTCGCTCGCCGGGCCGGGGCGGGAAGTCCTCGTAGACCGCCAGGAAATCGTAGTCCCGCGCGTCGGGATCGAAGGTGAACTCCGCCCCGCCGATCCCCTCGTCGGGCAGGATCGCGCGCCACAGCGGCTCCAAACGCTCGCGCGGCGTCTTGCTGACGAACTTGATGCGCATCACCCCCGAGGCCTCACCAGTGATCCGCGATCCACGGCGTCGGACGGACATGCTTGTAGAGCTTTTTCCACGGCGCTTTCACGGGCCACTCGCCGCGCAGGGCTTCGTCCTGGTCGGGCTTGCCCGTGAAGGCGACGATCTTGGTCTCCGGTGGCAGCTTGGGCGCTGTGAGGAAGTTAAGCGGCCAGGGCGGAAGGAGCGTATGCTTGAAGGACGCGCACCACCGCTCGGGCCAGAAGACCATGTCGTCCACCTCGCGGGAGATATAGAGCTGTTCGATTCGGTAGCTCGACAGGACGCGGTCCGGATCGGCCTGGAAGTTGCCGAAAATGCTCGCATGTTTCCCGACCGGAAAACGGAAGGCCGACGTGTTGCCGTTGCCGTCCCCGCGCTGCGTCCAGTTCTCGATCACGCAGTAGCGACCCGGCTGGAACTCGAACATCTCGTCCAGCGACCCCGTGACGACGAGATCGAGATCGAGGAACAGCACGTCGCCGGACAGGTCCGCGAGCGGGTCGCGCCAGAGGACGAGTTTGCGCCAGGGCGTGTTGATCAGATCCGGGGGAAGGTCGATCTCCGGGATCGGATGGCAGTGAACGTCCGGGTCGATGCCGGACGGGTCGTCCGTCAGGCAGACGAGGCGCGTCGGACGGTCGGTATTGCGCTGCACGGCTGCCCACATCCGGTTGACGAACTCCGGCCCGTACCGCGTTCCCCACTTCATGCAGATGACGGTTTGCAAACGAGGCATCCTGAATTTTTCCCGTCCCCGGCATTCATTGCCGGGGTCTGGGCACGTGAATGCTCACAAGAGGAAAGCAGGTTCAAGCTCTCATCTTGTGGCTCTCGAGGATACCAGACCCCGGCAATGAATGCCGGGGACGGTGCAGACGTCACAAATCAAGTTCACGTTTCGCTTCCCGCAACCAGTCCGCGCTCATGTCTCGCCAGTCCGGGTTGAACGCTTCGATCATTGGGAGCTTTCTAGCGCGCGACTTTCGCTTTAGCCGATGTTCCATTTCAAGCGCGGACTGCTTGTCGGGGAGAGCCTTGAACCACACGATCTTTGTAAGGCCATATTTCTGGACCGTCTTCGAACCTCGGCCGGTCAGATGCTCATCCCATCGCATTGCGGGATCCCATGTAGAGCCTTGATAGAGAGGCTTGCGGGCTTCGTTTGTCGCTATGTAAACCCAATTCGTCCGATCGTTCACAGTCCTGACCTCCCTTCGTCCCCGGCATTTATTGCCGGGGTCTGATCTCGTGAGGGATCACAAGACGATAACGTCATCAAGCCCTCGTCTCGTGAAGTAGGACGACAGCAGACCCCGGCAATGAATGCCGGGGACGTGCGAGAATATTGTCTTACTCCTGCATCCCTGCCCGCTGCTCGTCCCGCAAGGCCCGGAACTCGTTACCGTCATACCAGTTCGGCCAGTCGTCCGAGTCCGCCAGTTGATATCCCAGTTCGAACAGAATTTCTGTGATCTGCTCGATCCCCGACAGGTCCCAGCTATTGTCGTATTCGTCGGCGGGCTTGTGGTAGCGCTCATCCGTATATTGCTTGGCGAAATCCTCGCCATAGGCCGAGCCGCGCGTGACGTGATCCCAGCCCGTATTGGCGTAGAGCATCGGCACGCCGAGCTTGGCGAGGCTGATATGATCGGAACGATAGAAGTAGCCCGCTGACGGCTTCTTGTCGGGCTCGATCCGCATGTCGCGTTCGGTCAGGATGCCGTTCAGCCGGTCTTCCAGCTCGGAGCTGCCGAAGCCGATCACGATGACGTCCTTGGTCTCGCCGACCGGGTAGAGCGCGTCTATGTTCACGCCGCCCACCGTCTGTTCCAGCGGGACAAGCGGATTGTCGGCATAGAAGGCCGAGCCGAGCAGCCCGCTTTCCTCCGCCGTGACGGCGACGAAGATGGTCGAGCGTTCGGGCGCGCCCGCTTCCACGAAGGCTTCGCCGATCTCGATGATCGCCGCCGTGCCGGTCGCATTGTCGACCGCGCCATTGTAGATGTGGTCCTCGCCGACGCCCTGATCGCCCAGATGGTCCCAATGCGCCATGTAGAGGACGTATTCGTCCGGCCGCGTCGTGCCGCGTACGCCGCCCGCCACATTGGCCGACTGAACCGTCACGACGGATTGGGCGAGCGAGGCGTCGAGCTGTAGCGCGCCCATCTCGACGGGCTCGAAGTCGGGCGTGGCAGCCTGGGTCGAAATCGTGTCGAAGTCCAGCCCGGCGGCATCGAACAGGGCCTTGGCGTTGTCCTCCGTCACCCAGCCTTCCAGCACGGTACGGTTCGCACCGCCATCCGCGCGAACCACGTCGAGCTGCGGTCCGGTCCAGCTGCCCGATACCACTTCCCACGGATAGGAGGCCGGGGCGGTCTGGTGGACGATGATCGCCGCGTCCGCGCCTTGGCGGCCCGCTTCCTCATACTTGTAGGTCCAGCGGCCATAATAGGTCATGGCGTCGCCATTGAAGAGTGCCGGGTCCTTGGTCGCAAACCCCGGATCGTTGACCAGCATGACGACCGTCTTGCCCGCTACGTCGAGGCCTTCGTAATCGTTCCAGCCATATTCCGGCGCGACCACGCCGTAGCCGACGAAGACGAGGTCGCTATCCTCGACGGACAGTTCGGCATCCGTCTTCTTGGTCCAGAACACCGCATTTTCCGACTGGTCGCCTTCCACGACGACCGTATCGCCATTGGTGATCTGCATGGTGCTGTCCGGCGACAAGGACGCTTCGGCCAAGGTCACCGTCTGGAAGTAGGTCCCGTTCTCGCCCATCGGCTCCAGCCCGGCGGCAGCCATTTCGGAGGCGAGATATTCTAGCGTCATCTGCCCACCCTGCGTGCCAGGGGCGCGGCCCATGAAACTGTCGTCGGACAGCGTCTCGATCCGACGGCCCAGATCGGTCGCGGAGATCAGGTCGGCCGGGGTCGCGATGGTCTCCACCGTCGGCTCGGCCACGTCCGCGCAACCGGCAAGCGCGAAGGCGGATGACAGCAGCAACGCTGCGGACAAGGTCGTCATGTTTGTCAGTCTGGGCATGGGGTCCTCCATTCACCGTTGGGCAGTTGCTAACCGCGCGCGACCGATTATCAAGCCCGGAAATGACTTCGCGCCGGGGGCAGTGGTGCGGGTCGCAAGGGAAGGGAAACAGGATGATCGACATGAAAACGCGGCCGTTCCGGCGATCGACCGGGGCAAGCCTTTGCGCTATCGCACTGGCGATGGGCCTGGTCGGGGGTGGCGCGGCGACGGCGCAAGAGACACCTCCTATCGTGGGATCGACGGACGCGGCCGAGATCGATGCGACGTGGCGGACGATCCTCGACAGCGCGCGGTCCGGAACGCAGGGCTACGATGTCGTGGAAGGGCTGACGACCGAGATCGGGCCACGCCTGGCCGGCACCCCGGAAGAAGCCCGCGCCCGCGACTGGACGGCCCGGACGTTCGAGGAAATCGGTCTGGAGAACGTTCGCATCGAACCCTTCACCATTCCCGGCTGGGTGCGCGGGACGGAGACGGCGCGCATCGTCTCGCCGTTCCCGCAGCCCATGCTCATCACCGCGCTGGGCGGGTCGGTGGCGACGCCGGAAGACGGCATCCAGGCGGAGGTCGCCTATTTCCCGACTTTCGAAGCCTTGGAAGCCGCCCCCGAAGGCGGGCTGGACGGCAAGATCGTCTTCATTTCGGGCCGCATGGAAAAGGCCCCAGACGGGGCGGGCTACGGCCCGGCCAATCTGAAGCGGCAGCGCGGCGCGACGGAAGCGGGCAAGCGCGGCGCGGCCGCCGTCATCATCCGGTCCGTGGGCACGGACTCCCGCCGGTTCCCGCATACGGGACAGATGCGCTACGC
>JBATXP010000139.1:0-4691 GCA_049673465.1 Litorimonas sp. | reverse complement strand
GCGCTTGAGTTCGAGGTCCAACCCGTGAGTCCGCACCTCCGGCAGCTCGGGACGGGTCAGCAGGGCGAAACCGACTGGCGTCCCCGTGGCGGCGACCGAAGCCAGCCACGCCGTGCCGCCATCACGGAGGCGGCCCCGAAAGGCGGCGGGCGAGTCCTCTTCGGTCGCGCGCTTCACGATATCCTCATAGCCGATCAGGTGGGCGAAGGATTCGAGAAAGGTGGCGCGCGCGACGAAGCTGAGCCGGTCTGGGTCGCGGCTGGGAGCCACGACCATCCTCCCATCGCTAGGCGCTACGATTGTCATACCAGTCGAGGTTTCGGGTCAGGTAGAGGGTCGCCGCGACGGCCACGAAGCTGATCAGCGCTCCGACCATCAGCGCGAAGTCCTGTATACGCATCAGCACGAACAGCAGCGCATAAACCAGGCCGAAGACGAGCGTGGACTTCCAGATGAGATCGCGCCCGAACACCGCGCCCGCATAGCCTGCCGTCAGGAGCACGGTTGCCGCCGCGCTGATCAGGAAGGCCAGGGTAAAGCCGACATGTTCCGCAAAGGCGAGCAGCAACAGGTAGAACACGGCCTGGGCGATGCCGATCAGCAGATACTGCGCCGGGTGGACGCGAACCCGAAGCAGGGTTTCCATCAGGAAGTAGGCGAGAAAAACGAGGCCGATGAACAGCACGGCGTATTTCAGCGCCCGATTGACCGTGCGGTAGGGATTGAGCGGCGACACGAAATTCACTTCCATGGCCGCTTCCCCACGCACGAGGCCCATCATGTCGGAAGCCGAGCCCTGCGCGGCGATGCCGCGCCGCAGGAAGGGCACGTTCCATGTCGCGCTGAAGCCCGCTTCCGTGATGTCACGCTCCTTCGGCGGAAAGCGCCCTTCGAAACCGGGATGCGGCCAATCGGAAGACAGCCGCATCTCCGTGCTGCGCGCGAAGGGCAGGACCGCAAGCCGGTTGGCGCCGGTAAATTCAATGTCGGCGCGGACTTCCGCCTCTCTCCCTGCAAGCAGGTCTCCGGCCGGAACAAACAGCAAGGTTAGCGGACCCATCGTTAGATAGTCGGTCTGCAGGACGGCATCTCCGACCGTCGTCGGCACGGGACGCTCGACCGCATACTCTATTCCGGGACGCATCCTGTCGGAGAAGCCGGACCGGTCGAGCGGCTCGAAGGCCAGGGTCCGACCGCCGACATTCAGCGTCACGTCCGACTGAAGCCCCGTCACGTCGCCCAAGCCGACGACGATGCGCGCCTGCTCCACATCGAAACTGTAGCCCGATCCGGATGGCAGCACGGCGTCCAGGTCCGGCAGCGTCGCCGACAGGGCGGCGCGGGCCGTATAGACGGGCACCTTGTAGAGGGAGCGCGACTTCTCCTCCACCGTGACGTCCTCGATGATGGCGGCCCCCGTCAGGGCGGAGACGACATAGTCGCCTTCGCGGATGCGACCGTTCGCCAGGCGCTGCCGGTAGGGCACGGCGATGACGGGGCCCAGCAGTTGCTGGTTGCCACCATAGGTCTGGCTGACCTCGCGCGTGACCTCGTCGGCACGATTGCTACGCTCGAAGGAAATGATCGAGATGAACATGACCGGCACGGCCATCAGGACGATCAGGAACAGGATGACGATCAGCTTGAGGCCGAGGGACCGCGTCTGCAGTCCCGGCAAGGCGCGCTCCGGTCGGGGATTGGGAGTTTGAATATCGGTCATATCAGGGCTCTCGCTAGAATGGATGAGAGCGACGCCTGCCTACATGGCAAGGCGAAGATGCGACCGCATTCGTGCCTGACGCTGTCACGACCGCGTCGAAAAGGAGGCGGGCTAGATAGCGGCCGTCCTGAAGGATGCTCTGAACTCCGGCATGGCGACGGGGTCGCTATCGTTGGCGGCCAGAACCGGATCCATGAAGAGAAAGTCCAGTTCGTCGGGGTTGCATCGCAGGACGCTGGCGACATCCGTGAGGATCGTGCGGCGACGCGAAGCCTGCGCGCCGCGTGCCGCGCGAAGTCCGCTGGCGATGAAAAGACCCGTATCGGTCGTTTGGGGACCGTCCGCGCTGGATAGGAGATCGTCGAACTCCCCTTGCGCGGAAGACGAAGCGGATTCCCAAAGCGTATGGCCGTTCATTGATGCGGTTCTCCCCAAACCATGTCGTGCACCCGCCGCATCGTTACCGACCCGGTCTTAATTTCTCATCACAGATCGCCCACTCGTTAAAGTTAAAATTTCATGAATTGTCCGTGGCACACACATGACGCCTCGAAATGAAGCGTTCAGCCGAAGACGCGCCGCAGGATCGCGCTGGTCCGCGCGGCGGGGTCGCGCCGGATCGCCTTTTCTTCCTCCGCGATGAAGTGAAAGACACCTCTCAGCCCATAATCCACGCCGTGGCCGATCAACTCGGTTCGCAGGGATTGGCCAGACCCCGTCAGCAGACCCGTCGGCACCTGCCGGTCCAGATCGTCGATCAGCCGGAGCGCGCCCGTATTCGCCAGGGCCGACTCCATGATCGGAGAGAAGAGCGCGGCGAGCCGATCCGTCGTCCGGCCGCGCAGATAATCCGTCGCGGCGGTTTCGGGCCCTCGCACGATCCCGATCGCGTCCTGAATCGTCAGCCCCCGCACGGCATCGACGAAAATGTCGCGCGCGACAGGCGCGGCTTGCTCCGCCCCGCGGTTGAGCTGCTGCTCCAGCTCCACGAGGATACCGTCCAGGCCCAGCGGCCCCAGCACGTTCTGTACGTCCCGCAATTCGCGCGGCAGCGGGATGCGGACCGTCGGATTGCCGAAATAGCCGTCGAGACGGCCGAGATTGGACAGCGCATTGCCGATGCCGTTGTCCAGCGCCGCGCGGATGCCCAACGCCGCGTCGCCTTCGGTCAGCGCGCCACTGCCCAGAATGCCGTCTATCACCGCCGGGTCGAGCGTTTCGCAGGCCGTCAGCGGCAAGGCGGCGAGGGAAAGGCAGAGGGTTCGTCTTGAGAAGGTCATGGGAAGGGTCCTGTTCGTTGCCACCTGAAGACTAAAGCCCGACACGCCGCCGCGTTCCCTTACCCTGTCTCGCGGTCTTGAAAGCGCGGAGGGCGTTTTTCCAGGAACGCCCGCACGCCCTCCTCGCAGTCCGGAGCGACGAAAGCTTTTTCCAGCAGGTCGCTTTCCTTCATGTGCGCGGAAAACGGCGCGGTCGCGAGCGTGCCGTGGCCCAGCATCGTGTCGCGCAACAGTCGCTTGTTCTGCGAGACGGCTTCGGGCGAACAATTGACCGCGATGTCGCGCGCCAGCTCCAGCGCGCGCGGCAGCACGTCCGCCTTGTCGTGCAGTTCGCTGAACAGTCCGGAGCGCAGCCCGTCCTCCGGGTCGATATAGTTGCCCGTCAGCGACCATTGCGACGCCTTGGAAAAGCCGACCAGTTTCGGCAGGAAAAAGCTCGCCACCCCGTCAAACACGATTCCGCGCCGCACGAAGGGAAAGGCGTATTTCGCCTTGTCGGCCGCG
The DNA here is from genome assembly GCA_049673465.1 of Litorimonas sp. Taxonomy (GTDB): domain Bacteria; phylum Pseudomonadota; class Alphaproteobacteria; order Caulobacterales; family Maricaulaceae; genus Litorimonas. The sequence goes on along the minus strand of JBATXP010000139.1, from coordinate 1,187 downwards.
ATGCGAATGTCGCAGGGCAGCGTCATCGTCAGGCCGACACCGACGGCTGCGCCGTTGATCGCCGCGATAACGGGCGTGTCGAGTTTCGAGATCGCGAGGTTCAGCACCCCGCCCGTGTCGCGCGGTACGCCGTCCACCCGCTCCGCCTCGAAGTCGAGTCCGGCCGAGCCGAACCCGTCCGAAATGTCCGCACCCGCGCAGAAGGCCCGCCCCTGCCCCGTCAGCACGATGGCACGCACGCCGTCGTCGCGCTCCAGCTCGTCGAAGACCTGCAACATGCGCTGAAAGACGGCGACGTTGAAGCTGTTCATCGCCTCGGGGCGGTTCATCGTCACGACGGCGACGGAGCCGACCTCCGTGTCGCGGGTCGACAGGACGATGTCGTCGGATTGGCTCATATGTCTCTCCTCTTCCCGCCCGCGCTATCCAGGGCCGCCCCGCCCGTCCACGCCGCACCCGACCTCATCGCAATGCCGATGGGCTCACGCGCGTGTGAAGCGACGTGATTGGCATTAATGAACTCAATGGTCCAAATACAGCTCGACCACAGCGTCAGACACATAACCGCTCCCCGTGAGCAGAAAGAGATGACCCATGACCGACTTCACGATCCATACTCCCGACACCGCCCCCGAGGCGGCTCGCCCCGTTCTTCAAGGCGCGCAGAAGAGCCTCGGCTTCGTGCCCAACCTGTTCGCCACCATGGCCGAAGCGCCTGCCCTGCTGAACGCCTACAGCCAGCTCGGCGAGCTGCTGAACCGGACCAGCTTCGATGCGACCGAGCAGCAAGTCGTGCTGATGACCAATAACCGCCTGAACGGCTGCGACTATTGCATGGCCGCCCACACCACGATCAGCCAGGCCAGCGGCGTTCCCGCCGACGTGATCGACGCCTTGCGCGCCGGCACTGCCATTACCGACCCCAAGCTCGAAGCCCTGCGCCGGTTCGCCACCGTCGTGAACGAGACGCGCGGCTGGCCGACGCAAGCCGACCTCGACGCCTTCTTCGCCGCCGGATATGGCCGCCAGCAAGTGCTCGAAGTCGTGCTCGGTACCGCGTTCAAAGTGCTGTCCAACTATACCAACCACGTCGCCAACACGCCGCTCGACGCCGCCTTCCAACCTAATGCGTGGACGGCCGACGACGCCCGCCAAGCCGCCTGACCCCTTGCGCCGCCGCGTTCCTC
>JBATXP010000138.1:0-3113 GCA_049673465.1 Litorimonas sp. | reverse complement strand
CGCGGTTGTCCTTGCTGATGAACAGCCAGGCCAGGAAGTAGAGGAAGATCGGGAAGCCGAGGAAGATGACCGACAGGACGAAGATCAGGCGAACCAATCCGTGGTCCATGCCGATCCAGTCGCCGATCCCGGCGCAGACCCCGCCCAGCATGCCGTCGATCTTGTTGCGGCGCAGCGGGGGACGGCGCGAATAGCCGTAGCTGTCTTCATATTCGCGGCTCTCGTAAAGGCCGTCTTCGTCTTCCCAACGTTCCGTTCTTTCATACTTGCGGGACATTATTTATCTCTCCAGTTCGGAATTTCGTCGTCGAGGATGCGTTCCAGCACGGTGACGCGCTGGTCGAGGATGTCGGCGATGCGCGACATTTGTTCGAGTTCGGCCTTGTGCGTGCCGGACTCCGGGGCTCCGCCACCGCCCATGCGCTCCTTGTGCTCATAGTGGGTCTTCAGCATCGAGGAGGCGATGCCCATGACGATCGCAACGATCGGGATCATGAAGACCAGGACTTCGGGCCTTAACATTGTGCGTCTCTCTTTTCTTCTCGTCAGTTGATGGGTGCGACCGGGAGGTCTTGGACCAGGCGGCGGAAGGGTAGGGGCCGCCCGGCTTCAGCTTTGGGGGAGGAATGCCCTCCCGGTCGCGGCTTGCTCGCCCTGTTAGGGGCAGGCAATCTTCGCGATCAACTGGCCTTCTTGTCGGACTTGACGACCTTGGGCTTGCTCTTGGCCTTGCTCATGCGGGCCTTGAGCGCTTCCAGCTCGTCTTCCAACTCGTCGTCGGACTCCAGCGCGGCGAACTGGGACTCCAGGCTTTCGCCTTCGCCGAGGTCGAACGCCTCGACATGGGCTTCCAGCTCGTCGACCTTGCGCTCCATCCGCTCATAGCGGGCGAGGGCGTCGTCGACGCGCGTGTCCACGATCTTGGAGCGCATCTTGACCTGGCTCTTGGCGACCGTGCTGCGCATGGTCAGCGACTTGTGCTTGGCCTTGGCCTCGTCGAGCTTGGTCTGAAGCTTGGACAGATCGCCGTCCGCTTTCGCGATGGCTTCGTCCAGAACCTCGATCTCCTTGCCGACCACGTCGGCCATGTCATCGGCCTGGCGCTTGGCCTGCAGCGCACCGCGGGCGAGGTCTTCGCGATCCTTGGTGATGGCGAGCTCCGCCTTGGCGGCCCAGTCGTCGGCCCGCTTGCGGTAGTCGTCTTCGCGGCGCGTCAATTCCTTGCGCTCCGCGATGTGGCGGGCGGCGTCGGTCCGAACCTCGACCAGCGTGTCTTCCATTTCCTGGATGATCAGGCGGGCGATCTTTTCGGGATCTTCGGCAGCCTCGATCATTGCATTCAGGTTGGAATTGATGATGTCGCCCATGCGGGAAAAAATACCCATTGTGTCTCGTCTCCTTTGAGAATGGTTAGCCCGGCAAAGGGCTGGCGATGGGAGTCTCAGCCGCTAGGCAAAGACGATGGCGATGATGATGCCGGCGATGAAAAAGCCCCAGCATTCCTTGTCGCGTGTGGTGAGGTACTGGACGAAGCGGGCGCCTTTGACGCGCCAGCTGTCCGTGTTGGAATAGCGATCCATTACAGGATTTCCTCGTAGCAATTGGCGGCGCCGTGCATCGGCATGTAGCCGTAGCCGCCCACGGTGCGGACGCTCATCGCGGCGAAGCCACGGCGGCGGCGAGCCCGGCGGACGGAGCGCGACGGCGCTGCGGTTCCGTTGATGGCGTTCATGTCGGTGTCGATGGTTCTGTAGGTCATCATACTGTCCTTTCGTAGTCTCTCTCTGTTCGCGGGCCTTCGCCCTGTTGGTCTTGCGGATGTCTGTGTTCCGCTTCGATGAATTGAAAATGGCAAGACCGCGGCCCGGAGTCACGAAAAACTAAACCCTTGAAAAAGTTAGGGTTTTCAATTTTCTTATCGAAAAGCGGCAAAGTGTGTGGCGAGTATCGCGAACGAACTGGCTAGATTTACTAGAATATTTGGCCTAATAATCCAACATGCCCATGAGAAACCAACCCATCGGATCCAGCGAGTCGTTCATGGCCTTGATGGACCGCGTGTCCGACGTGGCCGCCATGGAACGGCCCGTGCTGGTGGTCGGCGAGCGCGGGACGGGCAAGGAACTGATCGCATCCCGCCTGCACTTTCTCTCGCCGCGCTGGGAAAAGGTCTATGTGCGCGTCAATTGCGCGGCCTTCACGGCCGACGAGCTGGACCGGGAACTGTTCGGCCAGACCTTCATGGACGGTCGGGCGGACACGAACGGTCGCTTTTACGAGGCCGACGAGGGCACGCTCTTCCTCGATGCGGTGGAAACCCTGCCCGGACATTTGCAGGAAAAGCTGATGCGCACGATCGAGGCGGGCTCGGTGCAGGCGACGGGCGAGCTCTATGAGGAGGCGGTGAACGTGCGCGTCGTCGCGGCGAGTTCGGTCGACCTGCCGGGCGCGGTCGCGCGCGGAGAGTTTCGGGGCGACCTGCTCGACCGGCTCGCCTTCCACGTCATCACCCTCCCCCCGCTGCGCGTCCGGCCCGCCGACATACCGACCCTGGTGGAGCATTTCGGCAAGGCCACCGCCCGCGATCTGGGCGCGGAGCAGTTTCCCGGACTTTCGGCGGAAGCGATGGAACGACTGCTGGCCTATCCCTATCCGGGCAATGTGCGGGAGCTGAAGCTGATCGTGGAGCGCAGCACCGTGCAGAGCTTCCTGGAGGATGAAAGCCTGTCGCAGCCGATCGCGGCGCTCGACCTCGATCCGTTCGAGAGCCCGTACCGCCTGACGACGGTTCTTCCGACACCCCTGGCCGTTCCCGCCCCGGCGCCAATACAGGCTGCCCAAGCCTCGCCTCCCCCTGTCACAACGGACGCAACGGATGATGGCATGGAAACCCCGTCCGAGGCGTTTCCGGATCGGGTCATGGCGTTCGAACGCAGGCTGATCGACGAGGCGATGCGGACGGAGAACGGTCACCAGGGCAAGTCGGCGGACCGGCTGGGCCTGAGCTACCACCAGTTCCGGGGCCTGCTGCGCAAGCATGGGCTGAAGAAGTAGGGCCCGTAGCCCGAGCGGACCCGCGCTCCGGGCGGACCCGGCCGCGCCGGACGACCCCC
>JBATXP010000137.1:0-8027 GCA_049673465.1 Litorimonas sp. | reverse complement strand
GCTGCTCATGGTCGGCGCCGCCGAGACCATCGCCATCGTCGGCGCGGAAGCCATCGCCAACATCAAGGCGGCGGGCCGGGCAGGCGCGAAACCCGACTGGAGGGAAAGCCGCGAGGAGCCGCTGGAGGACCGGGGGCCCTACGGCCCCGACGGCTTCGGCATCCACATGAGCGCCATCGCGCACCGCATCGATGCGCCGATCTACTATTACGCCCTGTTCGAAACCGCCCGCCGCGCCGCACTGACCGAGACGAAAGAACGCTACCGCGAGCGCATGGCGTCGCTGTGGGAGGATTTCGCCGGGGTCGCGGCGAACAACGCGTTCGCCTTCGTGCGCGACGCGCCGACGGGCGACGAGATCGTCACCCCCACTCCCGGCAACCCGATGCTGACCACGCCCTACACCAAGGCCATGGTGGCGCGCGACGGGGTCAATCTCGGCGCGGCCGTGATCCTCTCCACCTATGGCCGCGCCAAGGCGGCAGGCATAACCGACGTGACCTTTCTCCACGCCCACGATCAGGCGACCGAGCCGACCCCGCTGGAGCGTGCGCGGCTCGACCGCGCGGAGGCTCAGGCGCGCGTGCTGGAAAGCGTGGGCCGGGACGCCGACCTCTACGATGTCTACAGCTGTTTTCCGGTCGTCCCCCTGGAGGCCCAGCGGATTCTCGGACTGGCGGACGGCGCGCCTATGACGCTGACGGGCGGGTTGCCTTTCTTCGGCGGACCCGGAAACAACTATTCGTTGCATGGCATCGCCGAAGCCCATGCCGCCGTGCGCGGCACGGACAAGGTGGCGGTGGTCTACGCCAATGGCGGAGTGTCCAACAAGCATGCGGCCGGGCGCTATTCGGGCACTGCGCCGGAGCGAGTGGAGCTGCACGACGGCGGCGCGGTTGCGCCCAGCAAGGCCGTCCACACCGATCCCGACCCGGCGGGGCGGCTCGTCAGCTACACGGTGACCCACAAGCGCGGCGAGCCGACGGGCGTGCTGCTAGTCGGCGAAACGGACAATGGGGCGCGCTTCTACGCACGCGGCGACGTCGAGGCGGCGGATCGCTTCCTGCAAGGCGACCCGCTGGGCGAGGATGTCCGGACGAAAACGAAGCAGGGCCAGAACCTACTCGTCTAGCTCAACCCCGTACATCGATGCTCGTTCGGCCAGGTCGGGGATAGCGACGTCGGGAAGGGGGCGCGCGTTCATGGCCTCGACCCATTCCATTACGCCGGGGCGCTTCCGCAGGGCGCGGTCCGTCTTGTAGGGCACGGTTCCGTAGACGGGTCGCTCCGCATAGGGGCGGGAGCGGCCGAAGCCCCATTCCATATTGCCATAGGTCGCCGGGTCGCGGCCGTCATAGGACAGGCGGTCGTTGAGGTGGCAGGCCGTGGCCCAGGCGGTTTCCGGGTCCGGCGTCCATTTGATGATCTGCTTGACCCAATACATGCGCAGATTGTTGTGCATGTAGCCGTCCAGGAGATATTGCCGCTGCGCCGCGTTCCAGATGGGATCGTCCGTCTCCCCGCGCGTCAGTTGGGCCAGATCGTAGAGGGCCGGGCGCGGATCATGGCGGTGCGCGTTCAGGGACGCCCGCGCGGCCGCCGGAACGTTGTCGTAACTCGCCGGATGGCTGCGCCCATCCGCCAGGTACCAGAACCATTCCCGCCAGGTCAGCAGCTCGTCCAGATATTTCCACTTGCAGCCCGCCGGGGCGTCCGCCCTCTGCACGATCTGGAAGATTTCGCGCGGGCCGATCATGCCGAAATGCAGGTAGGGCGACAGGTGGCTGGCGGAGTTGGGATCGGCCGGATTGTTGCGGCGATATTTGTAGACGGGCAGCACCTCGCGCTTCAACCGGTCCAGCCGGGTGTCGATCGCCGCGCGGCTGGCCTCGAACGCGCCGGGCGGCAGGCTGTGGTCGATGGGGCAGGCGCGGATCAGCGCGTCCACTTCCGCGTCCGACCAGGCGGTCGGGTCGTCCGGTTCGAAGCAGACCGGACCGTCATAGGGCGGATGTTCGGGCGCGATGTCGTCCGGTTCGCCATAGTCTTCGCGGAGCGCCTTGGCGGCGGCTCGAAAGGCGCGGGTGGAGCCGAGATCCTCCGGCAGGGCTTGGTAGGGCACGAGGCGGTTGGCGTCGACGGCGACCACGAGCCGTTCCGTTCCCGCCGAAAACCGATCCGCCTGCCAGCGCCCGACGAAAGTGGGCTGGTCGTCCGTGACCACCAGGGCGGCCCGCTTGGCCAGTCGGTAGACCAGGCCCTTCTCCACCTTGTCCGGACGTTGCAGGAAATTGACGCAGGCCAGGCCCCGTTCCTTGCATTGACGTCGCAGCATCGCCGACGCGCCGAGCAGGAAGCGGTGCAGCCGGTCCGAGGCGTGCGGATAGGCCATGCCGATGCCGTGATAGACCAGGACCGGCAGGCTGCGCGCATTGGCCAAGGCGATCGCCACGTCGAGCGCCGGATTGTCCCGCCCGCGCAGGGCCTGCTGCAGCCAGCACAGCACGTAGTCGGCCTCGGGATTGGGATCGCGCTCGTTGAGAGTGCGGCAGCGGACCTTCAGAGCGTCGGGACAGGATTGAAGAGGGTCGGATGTAGGCACGCCAGTTTCAAGCGGCGAACCCCGGTGCCGGTTCCCTCGGAAGGTCAGTGAACCAGCCGGACCACGCGTTCGGGTTTGCCGGCATCGGGCAGCATGGTGGCCAAGACTTCGCGAAGTTCCTTAAGATTCGAGACGGACGCCGACATCGATGTTCCGTCCGCCGACAAGGTCAGCTCGAAGCCGCCTTGACCGGCTCGGCTTTCTCGGTCCCGTTCGTTCCCCTCGCGCGTGCGCTCGCCCGCCTCTTCCGTGTCCTCGCCGTCCGGGCCCAGCACGCACAGGTCCGCAATGCGCTCCGCCTCTCCGTCGTCTTGGCCGGACACATCGACCGCGATCACGGAAATGCCTTCCTCGCGCGCCTGTTCGCACGCCGTGACGACGCGCATGGTCTGTTTCGGCTCGCAGGCGAGGATCACCGCGTCGAGCGCCTTGTCCAGGCTGGCCTTTTCGCTCTGGACCTTCTTGATGTGCCCGCATTCGTTCTGGCCGGCTCCGAGGAGGCGGCTGAGCAGCTCGCCACTGGCCTGGGACAGGGTCGCGCCGCTCAAGGCGGGGGTCGCGAAGCTTATTCCGGGCAGGAGCGCGGAGACGCTGCGACCATCATCGTCATCGTCATCGTCATCGTCGTCATTATCGTTGTCGTCATCATAGCGCCCGTGCTTGTCGACCAGCTTGTCGTAATGCTTCAGCAGCTCGCGTTCCGCCTTTTCGAGATCGTCGAGCGCGGCGTTGCATTGGGGCGTGCCGTCCTTGTTGAAGACATCGTCCTCATCCAGCATGCGCCCGCGTTGATCGTCCTTCTCGTCGTCCACGCCGCCGTCGGTGATGTAGAGAATATAGCGGTCCCGGTCGCCCTCGCTGGACCGAGCGTCGATCTGCTCTTGCAGGGCCATCTCCCACGCGGTGGTGGCGACGCTGCCATCGTCCACGCCGATAAAGGTCAGCGCGTCCAGAATGCCCTCCGTGCCGGGCTCCAGGGAAACGGTCTCGTCTGCGACCCGGCCCCAGTTGAACGGGTACAGACCCAGGCTGAGCTGCGATTGCGCCGCGGCCTCCCCGCCGAAACGGCCGGAGACGGCGCGCAACGTGTCGGTCAGTGCGGCGCGCACCGCCGCCAGGCGCGACCCCGTGTCGAAGCGCTCGCTCATGGATTCGGACAGGTCCAGCACCACGGAAATGGACAGCGGGTTCATGCTGGCGCTGACGCTCTCTTCCGCCCGCGACCTCACGGCGACGAGACGCGTGTTTCCGCCCAGAAATGCCCCGAACAGCATCGGAACCTCGGCGGCCAGTTCGACCGTCACGGCCGACCCGCCATTCGTGACGGACACGTCCGCGCGGGACAGTTCGATGTCGCCGCGCCGCGATATGTGGTTCCGAATGGAGGTCTGCGCGGTGGCGCGACGCTCCTGCGTGGATGCGTCGTCCGGCATGGCGGCCATCAGCGCGGCGGCGTCCGACACCGATTGCAGCCTTTGCTTGGTGGTGATCATCCGGCCGCCATCCATGGCCGCGCCCGCCGCCGTCATCAGCATGACGCCGACCAGTCCCGTCGTGATCGACAGGTTGCCCCGCTCACCGTGGAAAAAGGACGCTATTCGGGATCCAGCCATACGTGTGGATAACCCGTAAGTCTTTTCGGTGCCGTTATGATCCGTGGTTAACGCAACTTTCGCAAGATAACCCCGGTCAACCGCCGCACCCTGCAACGCTGCAACATCGAAACAGGGCGTGATAACGTCGGACGTGGCGCGCCCGGCCCAACTCTTCTATCGCGCTTCCATGCAGTTCATCGACCTTCAGTCCCAGCAGGATCGGCTCCGGGCCGAGATCGACCGCGGCATTGCCGACGTGCTCGCCCACGGCCAGTACATCCTCGGCCCCGAAGTGCGCACCTTCGAGGAGCGCCTGGCCACCTTCGTCGGGGCGGAGCGCGCCCTGGGCTGCGCCAACGGCACCGACGCGATCCTCCTGCCGCTGCTGGCGTGGGGGATCGGGCCGGGCGACGCGGTCTTCTGCCCGTCCTTCACCTATTGCGCGACCGCCGAAGTGATCGCGCTGGCCGATGCCGTGCCCGTTTTCGTCGACGTGGACCGCGACACATACAATATGGACCCCGCCAGCCTCGCGCGGGCCATCGCGGAGGTGAAGGCGAAAGGCGCACTCGTCCCGCGTGCCGTGATCGCGGTGGACCTGTTCGGCCAGATCGCGGACTATCCCGCGCTGGAACCGATCGTCCGGGCGGAAGGCATGACGCTGATTTCCGACTGCGCGCAGGGGCTGGGCTCCACTCTGGACGGCCGTCACCCGCTGCACTGGGCGGACGTGCAGACGACCAGCTTCTTTCCCGCCAAGCCGCTGGGCTGCTACGGCGATGGCGGCGCGGTGATGACCGACGATGCGGAGCTGGCGACGCTGATCGAAAGCCTGCGCTTCCATGGTCGCGGCATGGAACCCTACGACACGGCGCGCATCGGGCTCAACTCTCGCCTCGACACGATCCAGGCCGCCGTCCTGCTCGCCAAGATGGGCGTGTTCGAAGACGAGATCGCGGCGAGGAATCGCATCGCGGCGCGCTATACGGACGGGCTCAAGGACCACGTCCTGCGCACGCCGCACGTGGCGGACGGCGTGGTCTCGACCTGGGCTCAGTACACGATTGAGGTGCCGGACCCGGACGGGTTCTGCGCGGCGCTGAAGTCGGACGGCATCCCGGTGGCGCGCTACTATCCGCGCCCGACCCATCGGCAGACGGCCTATGGCCACTATCCGGTGTCCGGCAACGGCCTGCCCAACACGATGGATGCGGCCGACCACGTCGTCAGCCTGCCCATGCACGCCTATCTGGGCGAAGCCGACCAGGACCGCATCATGGACGCGGCCCGCGCCGCGCTTCGCTAGAGGGTTTTCGCGGTCTTCTTCACGAGTTCCCGCGCGCCGTCGGCCGTCTCGGGATGGTCCAGCGCGTGGGCCAGCACGGCCTCGAAATAGCCGAGCTTGGACCCGCAATCATAATCCTGCCCCTGGTAGGCGAAGGCGTGGAAGGGCGAACCTGCCTCCATCGCCCGCGCCATGGCGTCGGTCAGCTGCACCTCCCCGCCCGCGCCCGCTTCCTGCGTGGCCAGCAGGTGCATGACCTCGGGCTGCAGGATGTAGCGGCCCGTGATCTTGTAGAGGGACGGTGCGTCCGCGCGGGCGGGCTTCTCCACCATGCCGGACATCTCGATCAGCGGTCCGTCCAGCGATACCTTGGGCGCGATGACGCCGTATTTGTGGACCTGGTCCTCCGGCACCTCGTCCACGGCGATGACGTTGCCGCCGACGTCGGCGTAGGCGTCCATCATCTGCTTCAGGCAGCCCGGTTTTCCCTTGATGATGACGTCGGGCAGCAGCACGGCGAAGGGCGCGTCGCCGACGATGTCGCGCGCGCACCAGACGGCGTGGCCTAGGCCGCGCGCGGCCTGCTGGCGCACGAAGCTGACCGTGCCCTCGCGCGGACGCAGCCGTTTCAGCTCGGCCGCGGCTTCCGTCTTGTTCTTGGCCGACAGGGCCTGCTCCAGTTCGAACGCCTCGTCGAAATAGTCCTCGATCGCGCCCTTGTTGCGGCCCGTGATGAAGACGATGTGGGTGATCCCGGCCTCCAGCGCCTCGTCCACCACATATTGCAGGGCGGGGCGGTCCACGACCGGCAGCATCTCCTTGGGCACCACCTTGGTGGCGGGCAGGACGCGGGTGCCGAACCCGGCGACGGGCAGGACGGCGGTCTTGATGGGCGTGGTCATGGCGTCATATCTTCTGGTCGAACTCGCCGATCTCGGGATAGCGCGACAGGCGGCGCTCGATGTCGCGGAACAGGCCGTCGCGGATGGCCGCCGAGGTCGGGCTTTCCACGACGACGACGAGGTTGGGCGTGTTGGAGGACGCCCGGATCAGGCCCCAGGAGCCATCCCGGAGCGTGTAGCGCACGCCATTGACCGTGTTCACCTCCGCGATCGGCTGGTCGAGGAGGGTCTTGCCCGCCTTCGCGTCCGCCTCGATCTCGGCGACGATCCGGTCCATCACGCCGTACTTGTCCTCGTCCGCGCAATAGGGGCTCATGGTGGGCGACCCGAAGGTGGTGGGGAGCCGTTCGCGCAGTTCCGAGAAACGGGTGCCCGGATTACGGTCCAGCATCTGCAGGACCGCCACGGCGGAGACCAGCCCGTCATCATAACCCCGCCCGATCGGCGCGTTGAAGAAATAGTGCCCGGACTTCTCGAAGCCCGCCAGCGCGCCCAGTTCCGCGACCCGCCGCTTGATGTAGCTGTGGCCGGTCTTGTAATAGTCGGTGTGCGCCCCGTTCTCCTGGAGAACGGGATCGGTGTGGTAGAGGCCGGTGGATTTCACGTCGACCACGAAGCGGGCGTCTTCGTGGACCGACGACAGGTCGCGCGCCAGCATCACGCCGACCTTGTCGGCGAAGATCTCCTCGCCGCTATCGTCCACCACCCCGCAGCGGTCCCCGTCCCCATCGAATCCGAGTGCGAGGTCCGCGCCGTGCTCCAGCACCGCGTCGCGCATGGCGTGGAGCATCTCCATCGCCTCCGGGTTGGGATTGTAGTGCGGGAAGCTATAGTCCAGCTCGCACGTCACCGGGATGACCTCTGCCCCGATGCGACGCAAAAGCTCCGGCGCGAACGCTCCGGCCGTGCCGTTGCCGCAGGCCGCCACCACGCGGATCGGGCGGGACAGCTGCACGCTCTGGGCCGCGTCCGCGATGTGCGCCTCGCGCATCCCGTCCTGGAACCGGTAGGCCCCGCCGGGCCGCACTTTCGTCTCGCCGCCCAGCACGATCGCCTTCAGCCGCGCCATCTCGTCCGGCCCGAAGGTTAGCGGGGCCTCGATGCCCATCTTTACGCCGGTCCAGCCATTGCTGTTGTGGCTGGCCGTAACCATCGCCACCCCGGCCGCGCCGAGGTGGATTTGCGCGAAATAGGCGGTCGGCGACAGGGCCAGGCCGATGTCGATGACGTGCGCGCCCGCGCTCATCAGGCCGGCCACCAGCGCCATCTTGATCGACAGGGAATAGGAGCGGAAGTCGTGGCCGACCACGATGGTGGGGTTTCCATCCGCGTCCACGGCCCCGCGCTCCGCCATCAGCGTGCCCAGCCCCTCACCGAGAGCGCGCACGCCGTAGAGGTTCAGCTCGGACGGTTTTTCGTGGCCCGGCAGGCCGAACCACCAGCGCGCATCATATTCGCGGAAGCCCGTGGGCTTCACGATCGCCCGCGTTTCGGACAGGACGGAGCCGGGATCGGCGGCGGGCAGGGGGACGGGGAAAAGGGTATTTGCGCTCATGGGCGTCCCTTCCAACGGGTCGCGCGTCAGGTCAATGATCCATTCGGGACAAGAGGCTTGGACCCGACGCGCGGCTCGGTCTATGGAC
>JBATXP010000136.1:0-1590 GCA_049673465.1 Litorimonas sp. | reverse complement strand
CGGAACCTTGATGTGGCGCGGCGACGGGACCGTGACGGGCACCGGGCCCATCCTGGGCGGCCTGCAGCGCAGCTTCGGCCCCACGGCCGTCCTGCGCGTGGGGGGCATCGACGTGCTGATCGTCTCGGTGGCGCACCAGCTCCTCGATCTAGCTCAGTTCGAGACCTTCGGCATTGACCCGCGGACCCGGACCTGCATCGCCCTTCGCTCGATGCAGCACTTCCGCGCCGCCTTCGCGCCCATCGCCGGACGGATCGTGATCTGCGACAGCGGAGCGCTGTGCACGCTGAATTATGCGTCGCTCGACTATCGGCATGTGGACCGCCCAATCCACCCGCTGGACGTCGCCACCCTTCCTTCCACCTGAGAAGGTCATGGCGGGCGGGGGCGGCGTGCCGCGCCGGATCGATCGACACACCTGCAAGCCACGCCGGATCCCGCCGCTATCGACATGCCGGCGGTTGGGTGGCTCGGCGAAAGCGTACGTTCCACTCGATCGCGCCATCGAGCGCGAAGGGCTCGAAGCACACCTTCGGCAAGCCCCCGCCAGACCGTCCTGCGGACGTATACCCCGTTGATACGGTCCGGCTGAGACGAGCGGAAGGCCCGGTTCGAGCCGTCCCCGCGGATACTCCCGGATGCAGAAGTCAATAGTTCAAGAGAAGTGCGCAGGATCGTATCATCCGCCGCACCTCGGGATGGCACGACGTGACCCGCCGTGTCCGACCCCACGGGTCGCTTACGGCCGCGCGGCACGGCGTGTCGGTGCTAATGCTCCTCCATGTTCCGGGCCATCTCGCAGAACTGGGCGCTCTTCGCCGGCATGCTGATGCTGATGATGGCGAATGGGCTCTTGGTCACGCTGCTGAGTGTGCGCGGCGTCGCCATCGGCCTGTCGCCCGCGGCCATCGGCGTGATGCAGGCAGGCTATCCGCTCGGCGCGCTGGCAGGCTGCGTCTATGCCCCGAAGCTGGTGGCCAGCGTCGGTCACGTCCGGGCCTTCGCGGCGCTCGCCTCGCTCAGTTCGGTCGCCGCGATCGTGCATCTGCTGTCGGCGGAGTTCAGCGCCTGGCTCGCCATGCGCCTTCTGGCCGGGTTCTGCTTTCCGGGGCTCTACGTCATCTCCGAGAGCTGGCTCAACGCAAAGGCGGCCAACCGCTCGCGTGCCTCGCTGCTCTCGGCCTACTTCGTCGTCCAGACGCTCGGCGCCTCGCTGGGGCAGGCGATGGCGGGGATCGACGACCCCACCGGCGCGCTTCTCTTCGGGATTGCATCGATCCTGATCTCGCTCTCGCTGCTGCCGATCCTCGTCTCGCGCAACCCGGCGCCGGACTACGTGCCGCCCGTGCGGATGTCGCCACTGCGACTCGCGCGGATCTCGCCCATGGGGGCCTGGGGGTCGATGCTGAACGGGGCGGCACAGGCGGCGCTCTATATCGGGCTGCCGCTCTACGGGCTTGGCATCGGACTCGGGGCGGGTGGCGCAACGCTCCTTGTCGTGACGGCGACACTCTCCGGCGCGGGGGCGCAGTTCCCGGCAGGATGGCTGTCGGACCGGACGGACCGGAGGGTCGTGGTCGGGGGTCTCTC
>JBATXP010000135.1:0-3267 GCA_049673465.1 Litorimonas sp. | reverse complement strand
TCGCGGAGCCGCCGCGACGGCGGGACTCTGGATTCCGCTCATCCTGGGGTCGGTCCTGATCGGCGTCAGCGGCGTGATGCTGGGACAGGGCGCGACCGCGCTGCTGGAAGGCTGGGGTCCGCTGGCCGTCGTGGCGGCGGCGATCATGGGCGGCATGATGGTGCTGTTCGCGCTCTACGCCGCGGCGCGGAACCGGACGGGATGAACGGCCTGGCTAGCGATCAGTTACGAGGCCGCTAGCGCAATTTTCACGGCTTCATGGGAAGAAGCCGGCAAATCGGGACGTTCGGGCGGGACCATGAACCCGACGCCCACAAGGAGTTGACGATGGTGGACACGATCGAACGGAATCCGGAAGACCGGACAACGTTGCAAGGGAATGCAGGCCGGTCGCTGCTGGACGGCTGGACGGACGCGCACACGGCGAAGTTCCAGCGCGAGAACATGACCTTCCGTCACCGGCTGGAGGAGACAGGGCTGTTCACGGACGACGCGCTGCTGGACCTGCTGGCCCGCCACCCGTCCGAATTGCTGGATGTCTGCACCATGGGCGCGCCGGATCATCCGGTCTACCCGAACCGCTTTCGCACGGGCGACTTCCGCGACGCCGCGCCGGCCGACATACTGGCGGCGGCCAAGGCGGGCCGCATCTGGGTCAATGTGCGCAACGGCATGAACGTCCACGCCGACTACCGTGCGGTGCTGGACCGCATGTATGGCGGCCTGGCGGAGGCGACCGGCAACCGGGCCTTCCACCCCAAGGGCGGCATCCTGATCAGCTCGCCCATCGCCCGGGTTCCCTATCATTTCGACAAGACCGAGGTGGTGCTGTGGCACGTGCGCGGTCGCAAGACGGTCTATGTCTGGCCCAACAACCAGCACTTCATCCCCGACTCCGCCCATGAGTCCAAGCTGACCAACATGATGGACGACGATCTTCCCTACACGCAGGATTTCGAACGCGACGCCACCGTGCTGGAGCTGCAACCGGGCGACGGCGCGACCTGGCCGCTCAACGCGCCGCACCGCGTCGACAACCAGACCTTCTGCGTGTCCGTCACCACGGAATATTCGACCGCCGAGAGCATCATCAAGAACAGCGCCATGGTGACCAATGCCGTGTTGCGCCGATATATGCGCCTGTCGCCGCTCTACGAGCGCGACGGGGCCGTATCGCGACGGGTCAAGTCGGTCGCGGGACGGGTACTGAAGAAGACGCCCTTGGCCGCCGACGCCACGCCGCTGGACATGGTGACGTTCAAGATCGACGCCGCGTCGCCCGACTATATTGTCGACGTGGAACCGTTCGAGCGCTGTTTCTAGGCTGAAACGGGCGGCCCGGGGCCGCCCCGCTCACGTATATTTTTCCATGTTGGCCCGGATTTCGTCCTGGTCCCAGATCACTCCGCCCATCCACGCGCCGCAGGCGGGCGCGAAGTGATAGACGGTGATCTCCGCATACATACCCGACGCGATGTAGGGGTCGCCCTGCATCTTGGCGAGCGCGGCCTCCGCGCTGTCCGCCGGGATCAGGAAGGTGCTGCCGAGAATGGGTCCGTCCGGCTCCTTTCGGATCGGTCCGGCCACGCGGTAGTCGGCATTGTTGGCCTCGATATGGTCGAGATGCCCGAACAGGTGTTCATTGCGCAGCGGCGGCGTGTCCGGCCCGTCCATGCACATCACCAGCCAGGTCGGCTCCGTGAGGCGCGGAACCCGCTTGGCTTTGGGGGAGGCTTGATCTGACATGGCATCCTCCTAGACATCGCGCCGCTTTCCCGGCTGACTTCGCTCAAACCTCCGTCTAACCCCTCCCTTAGGGAGGACGCACATGGAGGGGAATGCCGTCATCGTCGCGACGCTGGTCGCCTATAAGCTGTTGCTGCTCGGCATCGGGCTGTGGGCCAGCCGCCGCGTCGGCAGCGAAGGGGACTTCTTCCTCGCCGGACAGTCGCTTGGGCCGTGGACGGCCGGCCTGTCCTACGCCGCCTCCACATCCAGCGCCTGGGTCCTGCTGGGCTTCACCGGCATGGTCTTCACGCAGGGGCTGGTCGCGCTGTGGCTCGTGCCGGGGATCTTCGGCGGCTATCTTCTAACCTGGCTCGTCATGGGGCCGCGCCTGAACGCGGAAACGCGCGAGCGGGGGCACATCACCGTGGTGGACTTCCTGGTCGCCGATGGTCAGGGGTGGGGCGGCGCGATCGGCAAGGTCGCCGCCGCGATGATCCTGTTCTGCTTTGTCTTCTACATCTCCAGCCAGTTCCAGGCGGCGGGCAATGCGCTGACCGAAGTGTTCGGCATCAGCGCGACCGAGGCCATCCTGCTCGGCGCGACCGTGATCCTCGCCTACTGCCTGCTGGGCGGGTTCCTCGCCGCGTCCATCACGGATGCGTTGCAGGCCGGCGTGATGGTGATCGCCTGCCTGATCGTGCCGGTCGCCGCCGTATCGGCGGCGGGCGGGATCGGTGGCGTCGCCTCCGGATTGTCGGCGACCGCCCCGCCCAGTTACTTCAGCCTCACGGGCGCCGCGGCGGGCATGGCCGGGATCGGCCTAGCGATGGGCCTGTTCGGCACCGGTTTGGGCGCGCTGGGCCAGCCGCAGCTGCTGAACCGAATCATGGCCGTGCGCTCTCAGGCCGAGCGCCTGCGCGGCGCGGCGATTACGGTCGGTTGGGGCGTGCTGATCTATTCCGGACTGGTCGTCCTGGCTCTGTCCGGTCGGGCGATGCAGCTCGACACGGGCGGGGAGAGCCTGTTCTTCGCCGCCGCGCGCGAATATCTTCCGGCGGTGGTGGCGGGCGTCGTGATCGCCGCTGTGCTGTCGGCCGTGATGTCCACCGTCGACTCACTGCTGCTCGCCGCGGCGTCCGCCGTCTCGCACGATAGCGGGCTGCGCTGGGCGACGCCAGGGCGGGCTTTGCTCATGGGGCGGCTGGCGATGGTAGGCGTGGCGGTGTTCGCCGTCGTCCTGACCCTGTTCGCGCCGAAGGACATCTTCACCCGCGTCCTGTTCTCCTGGGTGGCGCTCGGCGCGGCTTTCGGCCCGGCACTGCTGACGCGCTGTCTCGGCTGGCGGGTGCGGGGTGGGGCGGTTCTACTCGCCATGCTGGCCGGGTTCGTGATCGCGGTCGGGGCCTATAATGTCGCGGGCCCCGCGGCGGACATGGTGGAGAAGTGGGGCAGCTGGGCGGTCGGGCTCGCCATCCTCGCCCTAGGTCGTGTCCCCAGATCTGGGGCCGGTTTTGACGGCCTTGGGGCGGTTCGTGGCTA
>JBATXP010000134.1:0-1878 GCA_049673465.1 Litorimonas sp. | reverse complement strand
GGCCCGACCGGAAAATGGTCGCGCAGATCCGCCCCGAAACGCGGCACGGTCGCGACGACCGTGCCCAGCACGCCCGCTCCGCCCCGCCGTCCGGGCGAGGCCGACATTGCCAGCATCGGCTTGCCCTGGAAGACCTTGGCATCGATCCGGCTCGCCCAGTCATAGACGTTCTTGTAGGCCACCGTGTAGGACCCGTTATGTTCGGCGAAGGACAGGATCAGCGCGTCCGCCGCGCCGATCGCCTCGAAGAAGCGATGCGCGGGGTCCGGGATGCCGCCCTCGTTCTCCCGGTCGATGGAATAGATCGGCATTTCGTAATCGTTGAGGTCGAGCCCACGGACCGTCGCGTCCGGCGCGACCTCAGACACCAGCACCTCCCCGGCATGGCGGACCAGCCGGGCATTGATCGACCGGCGGCTATTGCTGGCGGCGAAGGCGAGAACGCGCATGATATAGACCCCTTGGACCTAGGCGCCGAGCAGGAACTGGCCGCTCAGGGCCGCTATGGGCGTTTCGAACCGGTCCTGCCAGGCGCGGACGCGCACATTGGCGACGCGGGAGCCCTGCTTGAAGATCTGGGCGCGGGCGAAGGTGTCGACGGGCTTGCCGCGGCGCAGATATTCGATGTTGATGCCGATCGGCTTGGGCAGGCTGAGATCGGGATTGGACAGGATCAGCTGGGCGATGGCGCAGACTTCCATGAAGCCGCCCACGCCGCCGCCATGCAAAGCGGGCAGGGTCGCGTTGCCGATATTGCTCTCCCGATAGGGCATGAGCAGGGTGAACTCCTCGCCGAGGAAATGCGGCTCGATGCCCAGCGTCTCGACATAGGGAATGCTCGACAGGCGCTCGCGCATCTCTTGCATGGGGTCGCTCATGGCTGGGTCTCCCCCTTGGCCTTGGCTTCGCTGCGCGCCACGGCGGCCTGCCGGGCCTCCGCCTTGGCGAGACGCGAACGGATCGCGTCCTCGAAGGACAGCCTCGGCCCCGTGCTCATGAAGGTGGCCTGCGCGGTGGCGACCGGGTCGGTCTCGTCCCCGTCATGGGCGACGGCGCGCAGGAAGGCGACGTGCTTGGTGGTCTTGTAGCATTCCGCGATGCCCACAATGGTCTCGCGCGGTCGGGCCGCGCGCTGATAGTCGATCCGCAAGGACAGGGTGGCGAGCGCGCCCAGCGTGTCGAAGCCCGTGAAGGCCGCCAGACCGCAGGCCTGGTCCAGCAGGGTCGTGACCGCACCGCCATGCACCACCCCGGTGCCCACGTCGCCGACCAGGTGAGCGCCGTAGGGCAGGGACAGGGTCGCCTGGCCCTCGCCGATGGCAACGAACTGGATGCCCAGCTCGCGCGCGTGCGGCGTGCTGGAGATCATGGTCCCGCCGACCTCCCAGAACAGTTTCAGCTTTTCGTTCATGTCCATTGTCGTTCAGCCCAGAGCGGAGAAGGCGGCCTCTATCACGCGGTTGGCGCGCGGGTCACCCATCAGAAAGTTCTGCTGCCTGTTCATGACATAGGCCCCGTGCAGTCCCGTTCGGGGATCCGCGAACACGGCGGAGCCGCCCCAGCCGCTATGGCCCAGCCCGTCCGGGTTGGGGCCGTAATTGTAGTTGGGCGCGTTGCGCATCACGCCGGCGGCGAAGTCGATCGTGAAGGGCAGCACCGCATCGGGACCCATGATGCGCGACCGGGTCGCGGCTTCGCGCACCGGTTCGGACAGGACCAAACGGTCGCCCACGCGGCCCGTGGCGAAGGCTTGCATCATCCGCCCGATGCCACTGGCCGTCGCCTGGCAATTCGAGCCCGCCATCTCGGCCTCCCGCCACTGGTCGCCGCTGACCCGGGCGGGCGAGGACCAGGGCTGCAGGAAGGCCGCCCGCTTGA
>JBATXP010000133.1:0-1674 GCA_049673465.1 Litorimonas sp. | reverse complement strand
GTTCCAGCCCGTCCACGTTCACGAGCATTCCGCCCGCCACGCAAGGAGCCGTCCCGGCGGCGCGGATCGCCCCGACCAGGGCGCGCGACGCGCCGCGTTCCACCAGCGCGTCCGGATTGACGAAATGCAGATAGTCGCCGCTGGCGAGGCTCGCCCCGTAATTGCAGGCGCGCGCGAAACCGATATTGCCGTGACCCTGCAGGACGCGCACTTCGCCCCGGCGCGAGGCAGTTTCCAGGAGGCGGTGGCGGTCGGCCGCGCTGTTGCCATTGTCGACCACGATCAGTTCCGTGACGTCCGGGTCGCGCTGCACGGCGCGGATCGCCTCCATCAGGGCCGGGCCGGTCGCGTAGGAGACCATGACCACGCTGATGCGCGCGGGCGGGTCGAGCGCGGTTGCGCCGTCCGCCCCGGCAGTGTCGGTCTCAGGCCCGCTCACGCCCGCCTCGTCACCGGGATCAGCAGCGTCCAGGCGGCGGCGAGCGCGATCAGACCCCACCACCAATATTGCCACGCCCCCACGGTCGCCATGCCGCCGATGGCCACGCCCGCGAACAGGCCGGACAGGGCGGTCGCGCGCCAGGGATCGTTCGCGGCGAGGCGGCGCAAGAGCGGAAACAGGCTGAGCAAGGCGAGCGACAGCAGCGCAGCCCCCACGCCGCCCGCTTCCATCCAGGTCTGCATTCCGACATTGTGCGGGTGCAGCGACACGATCGGCCATTCCACCCCGATCCGCGTCATGAAGGTCGCCTCGATGCCCCGCGACACGTCCAGCCCGAAACCCTGCCACGGGCGTTCCCGGATCATGGTCCAGCCATAGTCCCACATGCGCAGCCGGTGATCCCAGCTCATCGGCAGGCGCGCCATGAACGTCTCGCTGGCCGTGCTGGCGGCGAGCCCGATCAGCGGCGCGCCGAGAATGGACAGGATCAGCGCGCCCAGCGACAGGCGCAGGCCGAGCACGGGCGCGCGAAAGGCGACCAGCCCGAACGGGATCATGCCCAGCAGGACGAGCGGCACGATGGCGAGGCCGTTGAGCCCCGTTCCCGCCAGGAGCAGGACGAGGAAGGCGGCCGCGGCGAGGCGCGCGGTTCCCGGCTTCAGACGGGTGGCGAACAGGGCGAGCAGGAGCGGCGTGAGCAAAATCCAGCTGACATGGGCGCGCCCGATGGTCATCTCCACCTCACCGCGTCGCCCGTCCGGGTCGCCGCCGCTGGAGCCAACCGGGTCGACCCACATGGACAGGCTGTAGCCCGTCGCCACATCCAGCAGCAGCACCGCCGCGCCGAGGACAGCCGTGGCCATCAAGACGCCAGCCAGCCAGTCCCGCACTCGTTCCGTCCGGGTCAGCATCAGGGCCGGCACGGCGGCAGAGAGGCCCATGAGAAGGGCGAGACGGCCGGCCGTCTGCGGACCCGCGCCGCTGAACGTGCCGGTGAAACCCAGCCAGGCGAAGAAGGCGGCGAAGGCGGCGAAGGCGAGCAGGACGCTTCGGTCGAGCACGGGAACGTCGCGGGCGTGGGCGAGCCAGACGATCCAGCCGACACCGCCCAACAGGGCTGCCAGCCCGGCAAAGGCGAGCCCGCCCGCATGGACGTAGACGGCCGTGAGCCCGGCCCAGAACAGGAGCCAGGCGGACGCCGCCCCGTCGAGGATGCGCGCGAGGGTCCGCAC
>JBATXP010000132.1:0-2801 GCA_049673465.1 Litorimonas sp. | reverse complement strand
GGCTTCGCAGGTGGCCCGCAGCCGGCGTTTCAGATGGAGATCAAAGGCCTCAAAGAGCCGACGACCGAGAAGGGCCGCCAAGCCTGCGAGGACGACATCAACGACATCATCGCGAGCTTCGTTCAGGATCGCCGCACGGTCGAGAAGGGCCTCTTCACAGAGAAGGAGGAACTCGTGCCTGAGGAGCTGACGGTCGTGCGGATGGGCAAGGTCATTAGGGATCGCTACCCGGACCTGCCAGAGGATGACCGCGAGGCTCTCCGGCAAAGGGCCGTGGCCGCCCTCAACATTACACAGAAGGGGTCGGAGGAAGCCCGCAAGATGGCGGCCGGATCGACGGAGCCTACCGCCAATATCGCGCTGCTCGAAGGTGTCCGGCAGTTCGCTATGAACGTGCGCGATCTCGACATAGACCTGATCGACGCGATCAACCCGTTCGGGGAGGCTTATTCGATCCTGGGAAAGGCGATGGACGAGGAGAGGCTCAAAGCCATCGCCGCGATCATCGCCGGCAAGAAGGTCACCCTCGACATCGAGGAAGCCCGGGACCTCGCCAAGCGAGCCGTGACGTTCAAGGCGGAACGTGGAAGGTTACCGTCCGCGACATCGCAAGACCCTTGGGAGAGGCGGATGGCCGAAGGGATTATATTTCTTCGGCGCAAGGCCACGGAGGCTAAGCAGGGGTGATCGGACGGATGAAGAGCTGCTGGCCGAGCTCGGCGTCGACATCGCGGCGCCGGTCCCGAAGGCGCGTAGCCCTCTCGAAGAACGGGTTATTGCCGGGTTCGAGGACATTCTTCGTTTCGTCTCCGAGCACGAACGTATTCCAAGCCACGACCCAGAGGGCGACATCTTCGAACGGCTCTACGCCGTCCGTCTGAGCCGCCTGCAATCCGCGCCTGATTGGCACGAGCTGCTGAGCCCCATGGACCCGGAGAACCTCCTGGCACCCCCTACCCTACCCGCCGCCGTTCCCGATGACGACGACGCCATTCTCGCCGCTCTCGGCGTGGAAGCGGACGTGGACGTGGACGATCTGACAGAGTTGCGCCACGTGCGATCCAGCGCCGAGAAGCGAGCAGCCGAGGAGATCGCCAAGAGAGATCCCTGCCCCGACTTCGAGACGTTCAAACCCCTATTCGAGCAGGTGCAAGCCGAGCTGGATGCGGGCACGCGAGAGACGAGGAAGTTCGAAGTTCGGGCAGAGATCGAGCCCGGCCGGTTCTTCATCGTCAACGGCCAGAAGGCCTATGTCGCCGAGATGGGTGCGTTGGAGCGGACGGATTACGAGCAGACCGACGCTCGTTTGCGTCTGATTTACGAGAACGGGACCGAGAGTGACTTGCTGATGCGGTCTTTCCAACGCGCGCTTCATCGGGACGGCCTTAGCCGCCGGATCACCGATCCGAGCGCGGGCCCGCTCTTCGCGACGTCGCCGGAAGAAGGAGACCAGAAGACCGGCACGATCTACGTTCTCAGCAGCCTATCGGACGATCCATGGATCGCCGGGCGGCGGGATCTCTTCCACAAGATCGGCGTCACGGGGGGAACGGTGGAAAAGCGGATCGCAGACGCCGAAAATCAACCCACGTTCCTCATGGCCGGGGTGAAGGTCGAGCGGACCGCCCAGCTATTGAACATCACCCGCTCCCGGTTCGAGACGCTTCTGCACCGCGTGCTCGAACAGGCCAAGGCAGATGTCGAGATCACCGATCGGTTTGGGAAGGCGGTCTCCCCGCGGGAATGGTTCTTGGTGCCCCTGTTCATCATCGACGAGGTCATTGATCTGATCGTCGAGGGGCAGATCGGAGACTATCGCTACGATCCGGAGAACGTACGAATGGTCCCGCGGAATTGACGGCTCCCGTCGATCTGTTTCCCAGACAGGCCTTGGTGGCGATAGCCATCCCTAGCTAGATGCGGAAGCCATTTGGCCCTCTGATTGAACAGAACAGTACAAACCGTTCACCATCGTTGGCCTCTCGAACGTAGGCCATGCTTCAGAGACGCTCATCACCGAAGGGCTCGCCTGAGGAAACATCGGCATGGACGTTGTCCTTCGTGATCTCGGTTAGGAGATCGCCCAGATGAAACTCGGCCGCCCGTACCGGCCCGATCACGACCCTGCCGTCCTCCTCGCGGATGTCGACGGGGGCATCGAAGACGGGGCAAGGAGTCCCCTGCCCTGTCCGATCTCCCTGCCCTGCCAATAGGCCCGCTACGGAGATGTCCTCGTGGAGGGTCTCCCAGTGTATGCCGAGGCGGCTTAGGGTGTAGGCGCAGCGCTCGACCGGTGCGGCGTGGAGGAGGCGGGGAAACCAAGCCAAGGGGACGCCGATCGTACGCCCGTCACTCAGATCGACCCACATCACGTCATCGTCGAAGCGTACCGCCTCAGGCGAGATGGTCATGGCAGTCCTTCTAGGCATGGAGCTAGGTATGGGGTGAAGGGAGTGGAGAG
Organism: Litorimonas sp.; assembly: GCA_049673465.1. GTDB lineage: Bacteria > Pseudomonadota > Alphaproteobacteria > Caulobacterales > Maricaulaceae > Litorimonas. The sequence goes on along the minus strand of JBATXP010000132.1, from coordinate 340 downwards.
GCCGCTAAGCTAGCGCCGTAGCTCGTTCAACTTGGTTAGTCGGCTGAAACTCTTATCTTCTAGTCTTCGGAGTGCACGATCATGGGAAGCTTGCGCCACGACTTCGTGGTTAGAAAAGCATGCCATCATGCGCGCATGATGGCATGCGCGCATCACTGCTTCTCGTAGGCTTTCCACATCGCGAGGAAGAGTTTCGTCTTCGCTCCACCCGTATGTCCGAACTCCTCGCCCGCGCGGGCGGAAAAGGCTGCATGGACCTCTGCAGGGATCTTAACCTGGAGAGGCTGCTTGCGGCCCTCGGCGGCACGGGGGTCGGCAGCGACGACGCTCAGCCCCGCCT
>JBATXP010000131.1:0-6740 GCA_049673465.1 Litorimonas sp. | reverse complement strand
GGACAGGGCCGAACGACCCGTCGTCTGGCAAGCCGCCAGCCCCGCCGTTCCGGCCAAGGACGTCAGAAGGGTGCGGCGGTCGAAGCTCATGGCGGGTGCTCTCGGATTTGCGCGAACGCAGCGGATGGGATCGTCGCTAACAAAAAGGCCCGCCTCTTGGAAAGGCGGGCCCGGGATTAGGTGTGTGCGACCAACGGTCTAGAACTCGTAGCGCAATCCGACGCGGATCTCGTAGACCGAACGGGTGTTGCTCTGGAAGTTCGCATCGCGGTCCCGGAAGCTGTTGAAGCGGTACACGCAGTCGCCTTGGTTGACGCAAGCGGTGCGCGCGTCGTCCCCGGTCAGGGCATCGGCGGCGAGTGCTCCGTTCGCGGCGACGTCGGCGGCAGACACGAGATCGGCTTCCACGTTGCCATTCGCATCAAAACGCGGGCCGTTATACTGCGTGCCCCAATCGCTGTCGATCAGGTTGGCGATGTTGTTGATGTCGAGAACGAACTTCAGCTTGTTCTCGCCGACGAACTTCTCGGCCTGCTTGTTGAAGAAGGGGATTTCCTGCTGCCATTGGAAGTCCCAGCGCTGGTTCCAGGCGGAGGAGCCTTCGTTCTTGTCCTGGATGCCGGAGGACAGACCTTCGCGTTCCACGAAGGCTACGAAGGCCGCCTCGTCGAATGCCTCCCCGCGGAAATTCTCGCCCAGCACGACATTGGAGTCCGAGATCGCCCCGCCCGAGATCGTCGGGATGTAGAGCAGGTCATTGTCGAACGGGTTCTCGCGGTCGCCAGAGCGGCCGAAGAGGGCGTTCCGGCTTCCCGTGTTGAACGTGTAGCTGAACGGCTCTCCCGACGTGATGTTGCCGAACAGGGAGAAGCGCGACTCGAGCCCTGCGAGGATGTCCGTCGTGTAGTTCACGGCGATCTTGAAGGCGTGCTCGGTCTCATACACGCTGCGGCCCGCGGACGGGAAGTTGCGGTCGAAGTCGAGGATGCCCCGGAAGTTCGACACGCCGCGCGAGCTGCCGCCCGGCGTGGCCTGCTCGATGTCCTGATAGGCATAGGACACGAAGGCGCCGAGGCCGAAGTCCCAATCCTTGGAGAGCGAGGCCGTGTAGACCCAGCTCTCGCCCTGGTCGACATTGGTCAGCGCGATGACGTTGTTCAGGCGAAGATCGTCGAGGTCCGCATAGATGGGGCGACCGTCCGGGGCGGTTCCGATCGGCAGGGCTTCTTCGTTCTCCAGCTGGGTGAGGTTCTGCCAGCCGAAACCGTTCTTGCTGTCCGTGTAGAGGACTTGGGCGCTGAACAGGTAGTTGTCGCCCAGGTCAAGACCGCCAAAGTCCAGATCGAAGGTCTGGTCGAGGCGCAGGCTGGCCTTGAAGTCTGACGGAGTTTCGAAGCCCGGAGCGATGACGTCGACCGGTCCCGGTGCGTTGGCGTCGTTGGCCGTGATGATGTCGAGCAGAGCCTGAGGTGTGCCCGTTGCGGGGTTCGCGCCCGCCACATCGTTGAGGCGACCGAAAAAGACCGGCGGAGTGAAGGCATTGGACGTCCATACTTTGGGATCGCCGCCGCCATAGATGCCGAAGCCACCTGTCAGCGTCGTATTCTCCAGCGCATTCCACTCGAAGGAGAAGCGCGGCATGACCAGATCGTTGCCGTCAAGGTTCTGGATGTTCGACAGGCCATACGTGTCCTGCACGAAACGGCGGCGCTGGGGCTCGTCATCCTGGAGAATCCTCTCATAGCGCACGCCGCCATCGACGCGGAAGTCGGGTGTGATCTGCCAGCTATCCTGGATGAAGAGCGCGATCTGGTCGTAGCCCCATTCCGCGCGGATGTCCTCTCGGATGCCCGTATCGGGCAGACGCGCCGATACGGTCGAGGCGACGCCGTTCCGAATGTCGTCGAGGTTGTCGTAGAAGAACGTTCCCACGGACTCTTGCGCAAACAGATTGTCGAGCCGGTAGTTCTGGAACTCTCCGCCGAAGGTCAGCAGATGGTCGCCGCCCGTCAGGCGTCCGATGCCCTGAATCTGCAGGCGCTCGTCGGCAAAGGTGTTGCCTTGACGGAAGCGGTCGCAGCCGCCCTCGAACTCGATTTCGCCGTCATCGCCGATGAACCCTTCAAAGCTCGATCCGACGAGGTCGGACGCGTCCAGTTCGATCGTGACGGCACCGACGCCATCGCCCGCATTGCAGTTCTGCGAACGCTCGAAGTCCTTGAAGTTGACACGCAACTCGGTTGAAAAGTTGTCCGTCCAGTCGGAGAAGAGCTGGCCGGTATAGGCATCGAGTTCGCTGGGAGCCACGTAGTAGGCCGTGTCGAACGTGGTCTGGCCAACACCGCCGATGCTGCTTTCCTTGGTGTTCTGGTAGGTAAAGGAAGCCCGGTGGGCGTCGTTGATGTTCCAGTCGATCTTACCGAGAATCCGCTCGGTGCTTTCCGGGTTGGAAACGGTGGTCGGGCGCGACCCCAGGTCGTAGCCAACGCCTTGTTGGTAGAGATCGGCCAGGCCTTGGAAGATGGCCGGGTTCAGTTCGTCGTTTCTGTCGTTGACGCTGAAATCGCGACCTGCGCCGGACTTGAACTCGTCATATGAGGCGAGGAAGAACAGCTTGTCCTTGACGATCGGCCCGCGCAGCACGAAACCGAATTCCTCTTCGTCGAACGGGGCGACGTTGACGGTTTCACGCTCGCCGTCGTCGTTTACGGTGGTGTCACCGAAGAAGTCTTCGTTCTGCTTGTAGAAGAACAGCGAACCGTCGAACTCGTTCGTTCCGGACTTTGTGACCACGTTGACGAGGCCGCCGGTGAAACCGGATTGCGTGACGCTATAATCGGTCGCGACGACGGACGCGCTTTCGATCACGTCCAGCGAGATGGGCGCGCGCCCCGTGGCGTAGGTAGAGCTGGACAGGCCGAAATCGTCCTGTTGCAGCGAGCCGTCGATGGCCAGGGCGTTGAAGCGCGGGTTGGCACCGGCGACCGACAGGATGCCTTCGCCCGTGGAGTTTGCGAGCGGGTCGCGCACTAGCGTGGCGATCAGGTCGCGCGTGGCAGACGGCTGGCCAAGAATTTCGTCATCGGAAAAGACCGAACCCACGCCGTCGCCGATATCCTGGGTCGCGATGCGGGTCGCCGTGACGATGACTTCGTCCTGCACGGACTGGATCTGGAGCTGGAAGGAGTTGGTGGACGGCTGCAGGCGGACGTTTTCGCGCAGGATGTTGCCCTGGGAGGACTCGACGCTGATCGTGTAGGGGCCGCCGACCCGCAGGCCGGTTTCGAAGAAGGTACCGTTGGCGGAGGTCGTGGAGCGGTCGACGCGGCCGGTCGGGGTGTAGATGATGGTGATCGTCGCTCCGGGGATCGGCGCGCCGGAAGCGTCGGTGACGACGCCGCTGACGGAGGACGCCGTGACCTGTGCGTGGGCGAGCGTGGGGATGAGGGCGGTCGCGGCGATCGTGCTCGTGCCGAGCAGGAAGGCGGCGCCAAGGGAGAGGCGGGTGGACATGGAGGGTCTCCGAAGGGGTGTCGGTTTGTGTCTTTGAGCGACCGCCGGAGTCGTTCCGCCGGTGTTGCGCGCGCCCCTAGCAACGACTCTCGACACATTTGTGACAGATATGCAATGAGATGTGCGTAATGTGGCGTCTGTGACTTTTCGGCCACAGCCGGGCGGGGCTATGACGGGCGCATGACCGAGACCCTGGACACGCCCCCTTCCGTCGCGGAGCTGGATTTCGCCGAACATGCCGCCGATCCGGACGCATTCGGACATCGCTTGGTGGAAGGAATGCGCGAAACCGGCTTCGTGGTGATGCGCAACCACCCCGTACCGTTGGACATCGTGGACGCCGTGGAGCGGACGAGCCGGGACTTCTTCGCCCTGCCGGATGCCGCCAAGCGCGCCTATGCCAGGCCCGACACACATTTCCAGCGCGGATACTCCCCATTCGGCCAGGAATCCGCCAAGGGCGTCGACGCGCCGGACTTGAAGGAGTTCTGGCATGTGGGCCGCGACACGATCGATGGCATCCCGCCGACCCCGTCCGTGGGCGAGGTTCCCGCCTTCGACGCGGCGGGACGGGCGCTGTTCGACGCCATGGACGACTTCGGCCGCACGCTGATGGTGGCCATCGGTCGGGCGCTCGACATGACGCCCGAGGCCATGCGCGCCGCGCTGGACAATGGCAATTCGATCCTGCGCCTGCTGCACTACCCGCCCATGCCGAAACGGGCCGGGCCGTCCGTGCGCGCGGCCGAGCATGAGGATATCAACCTGCTGACGCTGCTTCTGGGAGCCGAGGAAGCCGGGCTGGAGGTCAGGCATCGCAGCGGGCAATGGCTGCGGATCGACGCGCCGGACGGCTCCATGGTGATCAATTCCGGCGACATGCTGGACCGGCTGACAGGCGGATTGCTGCCGTCGACCACGCACCGCGTCGTCAATCCGGCACGCGACCGCGCGTCGCATTCGCGCTATTCCATGCCCTTCTTCCTGCACCCGGCGAGCGACTTCACCCTGGAAGCTCTGCCGAAATGCCTGGAAATGGGCGGCACGGCGCGCGAGCCGATCACCGCGCGCGGCTATTTGGACGAGCGCCTGCGCGAGATCGGCCTCGCGAAGAGCTAGCTGGCGACAGCCTAAAGTCCGACCAGTATCCCTGCCAGGGCCGCGCTCATCAGGTTGGCGAGGCTGGCGGCGAAGACGGCCTTGAGACCCATTCGCGCGATTTCGGGCTTGCGCTCCGGGATGATGGTGCCGAGCCCGCCTAGGAGTATGCCGATGGAGGCGAAGTTCGCGAACCCGCACAGCGCGAAGGTCAGGATGGTCACGGTCTTGGTCGACAGTTCGCCCATCTGGGCGTTGAGCGACAGGTAGGCGATGAACTCGTTGAGCACGATCTTTTCGCCAAAAATGCCGCCCGCCACGCGCGCTTCCTCCCACGGCACGCCGATCGACCACATGACGGGCGAGAACAGCCAGCCCAGCACGGTCTGAACCGACAGGCTGTCCAGGCCGACGAGCGATCCCGCCCAGCCCAGCAAACCGTTCACCAGTGCGATCAGCGAGGTGAAGGCGATCAGCATCGCGCCCACGGCGATGGCGATCTGAACGCCCGTCTGCGCCCCATTCGCGGCGGCCAGGAAGACATTGGTATATTCCCTGGAGGGTTCCGGCTCCTGGATTTCCCCATCGCCGTCCTCGTCCTCGGGGCTCGGCATGATGATCTTGGCCATCATCAGCCCGGCGGGCGCGCTCATGAAGGCGGCGGCGATCAGGAACTCCGCCCGGATACCCAGCGCGATGTAGCCCGCCATGACCGACCCCGCGATGGAGGCGAGGCCGGACACCATGATGGTGAATAGCTCGAACTTGCTGATCTTGCCCAGATAGGGCTTGAGCGAAAGCGGGGCCTCGGTCTGGCCGACAAAGATGTTGGCGACCGTGTTCAGGCTCTCGATGGGCCGCGTTCCCGTCACCCAGCGCATGAAGCGCCCGCCGCCGCGCACGATGATCGGCATGATCTTGAGGTAGTAGAGCACCTCCATCAGGGCGGCGAAGAAGATGATGACGGGCAGGACGCGCGCGAAGAAGACGAAACCGATGGAAGGATTGGTCGGATCGCCGATATTGCCGAACACCAGGCTGATGCCCGCATCGGAATAGGACAGCAGCGTCTGGAAGCCATTGGCCAGCGCCTCGAGCGCGACCTTGCCCGCCGGCACGAACAGGACCAGCACGGCGATCGCGACCTGCAAGGCGAAACAGGCCAGCACCACCCGCAGCGAGATGGAACGGCGGTCGGAGGAGAACAGGACCGCGATGGCGAACAGCACGGCCACGCCAATGAGCCCGAAGGCAGGATGGTTCATCGGATGTCCCCTCGCACCGGACCCGATCTCAAGGTCCGTTCCCTTGGTGCCGCCTAGCCCGTCTTTTCGATCAGGGCCAGAACCCGTTTCACGCAGGCGTCCGGATCGGCGACGATGTCCAGCGCACTCATCACCAGGTCCGCATGGGCGGCGGAAGGCTGGACGTGCTGGTTGTGGGCGGGAAAGACCTGCTGTTCGAGCTGCTTTCGCACATAGTCGATGTGGCGGCCCCGGTCCTCCACGTCGCGGCGTTCGCGCCGGGCACGGCGCAAGGGTTCGGGGCAGCGCACGTAGAGGCGCGCATCGGCCAGCGCCGAGATGGCTGGCTGGCTGAGCACAAGCGTTCCGTCGACGATTAGCACGTCGCCGTCGGGCTCGACCGTCTCGAAGCCGGAGCGAAGCGACACGGTGAAATCGTAGACGGGCACGCGCGCGGCCCGTCCCGATTGCAGGGCGCGCATGGCGCGCGCCATCTCCGCCCAGTCGATCGAATAGGGCTGGTCGAAGTCGAAGGCGTGGCGGTCTTCCGCACTGCCCGATGGGCGGTCGTGGTAGAAGGAATCCTGCGCCAGGAGGACCGCGCCGGGCAGTCGCTCCGCGATGCGCTCCGCCAGCCACGTCTTGCCCGACGCGCTGCCGCCCGCGATCAGAAGTGTCTTCATTCAAGAGGCCCACCCGCTGGAAGGTTCGGCGTCGCGCGCCTGTCGAGGTCGGGCCGTCCCATAGGACAGGATGTGGGTCAAAGACCAGACAGGCCTTCAGTCGACTTCTGTATAAATCGAGGACGGCGCGGGAGCACGATCCAGACTGCGGACCAGTCTATCGGCGCAGTCCTGCGCCTGCGCCCGCTCCGCCTCACTTTCC
>JBATXP010000130.1:0-2798 GCA_049673465.1 Litorimonas sp. | reverse complement strand
CGGCCTTGGGGCGGCTCGCGGACGTCGTTGCGTCTCTTGCGAAGGCCCAAGCATTCCCTGCGAGACGCGCCCACTACTCACCAAGGGCACGAACCGCCCCAAGGCCGTCAAAACCGGCCCCAGATTTCAGTATACGACCTAGGACGTGCTTGCGCGGTCCTGTCGCCGGGATGAGCGGAAGATGTTGGATGCCACATCATCCTCTCCACACCCGCTCATCCCCGCGAACGCGGGGATCCAGTCCTTGCCGGGAGTCGGAAGTGGGTCACGCTTCCACTCCCGTCCGGATCGGACACTTCCATCAGCCTGCTTCCGAGCCTGCCGTCGAAGCCCACTGGATCCCCGCGTTCGCGGGGATGAGCGTAAGAGAAGCAAAGTTGAAGTGGTCATGCCGGAAAGAACAAATGCATCAGTCGTGCCTTCAGCTCTCCACCTGCTCAGGCCGACTTGATCGGCCTGCCCATCTCCCAACCCTCAAGGCTGGACGATTGGGTGGCGTTGTCAGGACGACGGGGCAACCTCGCGACACCTGCCCCTCCACGCTGAACCCAGTGGGAGATGGGCTCGCCGGTCGAGCCGGCGAGAGCGGGGGATGCGGTTCCGCTTCCCGCCACTTACTCCGGCACAGGTCGAAACCTGGGCCGGGGGTCTGCAGGCCGGTGCAGGAGGCCAAATTCGAACCCGGCTCTCGCTGCCGCTCGGCGCGCGGAACGCGCGCGGCGGCGAAAAGCCATCGTGCTCGCCTTCGGCTGCGCGCGTTGCCCTTTCGCCGGTGGGAGAGAGGGGAGCCAGCATCGAACTTGCTCTATCGGAACAACGGCTCGTCGAAGCTCCTCAGCTTCCTCGAATGCAGCGTGCCGTCCTCGGCTTCCTGGCGGAGGATGTCGATGGCTTTGAGGCCGATTTCGAGGTGCTGGCCGACGCGCTCCTGATAGAAGGCGTCCGCCATGCCGGGGAGCTTGATCTCGCCGTGCAGGGGGCGGTCGGACGCACAGAGCAGCGTGCCGTAGGGGACGCGGTAGCGGTATCCGTTGGCGGCGATGGTGGCGCTCTCCATGTCGATGGCGATGGCGCGGCTCTTGTTGAGTTCCAGCGCGTAGTCCTCGAACGCGAGCTCCCAATTGCGGTCGTCCGTGGTGACGACCGTGCCGGTGCGCAGCAGCTTTTTCAGGTCCGTCTCGCCCACGCCGGACACGTCGCTGACGGCTTCGGACAGGGCCAGCTGGACTTCGGCGATGGTGGGGAGCGGGATGTGCGGCGGCAGGACGTGGTCGAGCACATTGTCCTTGCGCAAGTAAGCATGGGCGAGGACGTAGTCGCCCAGGCGCTGCGTGCGCCGGAGCGCGCCGCAATGGCCGATCATCAGCCACACGTCCGGGCGCAGCACGGCGAGATGGTCGGTGATCGTCTTGGCATTGGAGGGGCCGACGCCGATATTGACGAGGGTGACGCCTTTATGGCCGTCCTTGACCAGGTGGTAGGCCGGCATTTGCGGCATCTTGGCGATGGGTTCGGTCGACGCCACCCCGTCCGGGCCGGTGATCCGTCCGCCCGGCTCGATCAGCCGGTCGGCGCGCCCCGCCACCACTTCGCCCCGCGCCCAGACGGTGAATTCGTCCACATAGCGCTGGTAGTTGGTGAACAGGATGAAGTTCTGGAACTGCTCCGGCTGGGTCGCCGTGTAGTGGCGGATGCGGGCCAGCGAATAGTCGGTGCGCTCCGCCGTGAACAGCGATAGCGGCATGGCCGTGCCGCGGTTCAGGATGACCTTGCCGTCCACGATATTGTCGTTGGTCGCCACCAGGTTGGGCGTGTAGAAATAGGTCTGCAGCGCCTGACGCGCCTCCAGGTCGAGCCCGGCCGTGGCGCTCTCCAGCGCGAAGTTAAGCGGGATGGGGCTATCGGAAAGCCCGACCCGGACATGGGCGGAGAAACGCTCCATCACGCGCGCCAGCTGGACCTCCAGATAGGGGCGGAACAGCTCGGGCTGGGTGATGGTGGTGACGAATTCGTGGCGGCTCGCCACCCGGCCGAGCGCCAGATTGCTCGTCATGATGGCCTCTTCGGCCGGGATGGAGACGGTGATTTCGGGATAGACGGCGTGGACGTCGTCCAGCGTCGCGACGTGCCCGGCGGCATAGGCCTCGAAGCGCGCCTGCAGGAGCGCGACCTGCTCGGCATAGAGTGCGCTCAGCCGGTCGACGCAGGCGACGGGGCAGTCATACAGGGTCTGCGAGTCGGGCGTGGGAGAGTCGGAAGCGGAATCGTGTGTCATGGCGGGCACCGGGAAGCGGATAAAATTCCCGGTGTCTACCGCGCCTGCGTGACAGTCGCCACCCTTTTCGCAAGGTGCTTGGAGAAGGCCTAGTAGAGGCGCAGCGGGGACGTCACCTCGCCGAGGATCCTGTCGAACGCCGTATTGATCTCCTGCGGGGAGTTGGCGCGCATGACCTGATCGGAAGATCCTGTGCATTCCACCATGCGGTCGTCGACAATGTCGTGCAGCGTGTACTTGATGAAGTTGAAGCGCTTCACGTCATGGGCGCGGAGCTTGCCGACCGTCGGCACGATATACTCCGTATTGACGAAGTAGATGTGGATGTTGCGGTCGCGCATGGCCTGGCACGGCACGGTGGAGGGTGCGTAGTTCACCTCGTGGTGGGGATAGTCGGACCCGCTTCTGGGCAGGTTGATCTTTTCCGGGGCGTAGCGGAACCAGCATTTCTCGTCCGTGCAGGCCTGGGTGTTCTCGATCCCGTCCGACATGATGACGACGTATTGAATGCGGTCGTCGGGCG
>JBATXP010000129.1:0-33712 GCA_049673465.1 Litorimonas sp. | reverse complement strand
GGACTTCTTCGCGCATATGGCAACTCTGGGGGCGGCGATGGGATAAGGGGGCGGATCGGTTTGCTTTCGGGCAGGTCTTCGGGTGCGACCGGACCGCACCGTCCGGCAAGAGTGGCGTTTTGTGCCGGGAGTGGCACGAAGCGCGGGCCTCGTTCCGGCGAAGGAACGAGAGTTGGGTTACCTTTTTACGCTGGCCCGAGGCCCGCGCGTCCGGTGTGCGCACCTGGTGTTAGCGCTTCGGTCCGGACGGCCTGCAATAGGCGCACGCTCGGAGCGGGGAAGCGGGTTCAGGGCTTTCGGCCCTGGTCCGACATCCGCTCTTGGCCGGAGGGCACACGGCGGGCCGGATGCCATCCCGGCCCGTTGCTCCGCTTGTCTCTCTCCAGCCTCACCTTCGGTCGCTTCGCCAGGTGGGGCCGGATGCGCCGCATTACCTCGCATCCCGCCCAACCCACCGAACATCCCCTGCCTCAAGAGCAATGCACTCTCTCGTGCCGACAGGAAACAGGAGGTAAGATACGGGCATATCCCCAAGGTGAGGATCATTTTTCCGGAGAAACTTGCAGTCGGCAGGGAAACCAATGGCTTACTGTGTCCTCGCAACAGCCATAAGTGAGGATGAGGGGTTTTTCCTTCCCTTCCTGGTCTTCCATTCCTAGTCTTCTCTTCCGCTCATCCCCGCGCACGCGGGGATCCAGTCCTTGCCATGGCCTCGACGTGGGTGCGGGGTCCCGGCCAGCCGAGGGGTCGGTGAGCCACTGGATCCCCGCGTGCGCGGGGATGAGCGGGGGAGAAGGGAGAGCGAGGAAGAAGGAGAAGGGACGGGAACGGCGGGCTCGCACCGTCCGTAGAAGGACGTGCTGCGCGCGGCTGACGCTGCATGCCCCCGTGAGGGAGAGGTGCCCCGAAGGGGCGGAGGGGGACAGGGATGTGACCGCCTGCAGGCGGCCCTCCTTTTCTGTAATGGCTAGCCGCCCCTCGCCAGTTCGTGCCCCACATCCTCGCTGCTCGGCTCGTCGGGTTTGTCGAGCGCTTCGATTTCCTGCTGGTAGATGCGCAGGATGCGGGCGAGATATTCCTGGTGCCAGGCGCCGCGCTGGTCGGCTTGTTCGGGCGTCGGAACGAAGGCGTCGATGTCGGCCTGGGTGATGCCCTTGGCGTCCAGCAACCGCTCCACCGTATCGAGCCGTTCGCGCGTCACGGCGAGTTCCTGCGCAACAGCCATGACCACGGCGAGGACGCGTTCCACGTCCGGGTCCTTGAGGAAGTAGGGTCGCTTGCCCTTGGGTTTTGCGCCTGCGAGGACGAGCGGGTCGATGGCAGGGTTTCGGGTCTGGGTCATTGCCTTCCTTTCCTCCCCTTTTGGAGGGAGGTGACGCGCAGCAGCGGAAGGGGGCTGCCGCAGTCACTGAACTGGCTTATATCGAAAGCCCCCTTCCGACCTCCGCGGCGCTTCGGCCACCTCCCCCAGAAGGGGGAGGAAAGTTAGGCCGCCTTCTTCTCGCCGCCGACGATGTGCCAGGCGGCCTTGCGGCCGTAATCTTCGACCTCGTCATTGGCGTGTTCGGGAAACAATTCCGCGTCTACCACCGCCGCGACGCCGCCATGGAGCAGTTCGTCGCGCGAAAAGCCGGCATCCATCATCCATTGGTCGAGGTCGAGTTCGTGCATCTTCGTCCAGAACGGCTCGTTATTGTAGAAGGCGTCCCAGTCGCGGATGGCCTGCTCGTAGAGCGGCATGTCGTCGGCATATTGCGGCTGTTCCACATGCATGACGATACCGCCGGGGGCGAGGACGCGGTGGCTTTCCGCCATGATGCGCGGCATCGCCTTCACGCTGGTTTCGTGCAGGAACATGGTGCTCTGCACCCAGTCGAAATGGCCGTCGGGGAATTGCGACAGGTCTTCGGCATTGCCCTGCACGAAGCGGACGTTCTCCACTCCCATCTCCTTGGCGCGGGCGAGGCCGTAGCGAAGGACGGGTGCGCCCGTGTCGAGGCAGACGACCTCCGCGTCCGGGTAGGCTTCGGCGATGGGCAGCACGTTCTGACCGAGGCCACCGCCAATGTCGAGGATTCGCTTGGGCGCGAAGTCCGGGCGGTTGGTCTTCATCCACTTGACCACCGCATGGCCGCCGCCATCGTTGAACCGGCCCAGACCGCCGCCCGTGGTGACGAAGATGCCGCAATCGTAATTGGCCGCGCCCGTCACGTCGCCGGGGACGAGCTCGTCATGGTAGGAGCCGGGCATGCAGTGATGGTCGATCTTGGCGAGGTAGTTGGGCAGCTCCAGCGTCGGGTCGAGTTCCAGCCGGTCGTCGCCCTCCGTCAGCGCCTTGGCCTTGGCGTTCAACGCGTCCGCCTGGCGCAGCGTCACCCAGCGTCCGGCCTGCTGGCGCAGCTCCATCGTGCCGCGGCGAAGGGCCGACCAGTGCTGGAAGAGGGGGTCTTCCAGCAGCGCCTTGCGCACGTCGTGGCGGCTTCGGGGCTCGATCTTCGGCTCCACCCGCGTCTCGTAGGCGGTCTTCACGCCGGGCAGGACGCGGCTGGCGAGGTGGCGGTTCAGGTGGGCGAGGAAATTGAAGCGCGCCTTCTCGTCGTGGGTCGTCTCGGGGAACATGCCGTGTTCGCCGACGAGGCGGTAGTCCGGCGGGCCGTCATAAGTCTTTTCGGTCATGATCGGGACATAACGCGGCCTGCCGGAGCCGAGTTGACGCTTGTCAACTTTTCCGCCCTCGGTCACGGTCATAGGGTCGCACACAGAAGGAGTGAGTCATGGCCCAGCGCATCGTCGTCCTGTTCAATCTGCAGGAGGGAAAGACCGTCGAGGACTATGAGCGATGGGCGAAAGAGACCGACATTCCCGCGGTCAACGGGCTGGGCTCGGTGGATCGGTTCGAGGTGCTGCGCGCCGAAGGGTTGCTGTTTTCCGACGACGCCTCGCCCTATCAATATGTCGAACTGCTCGACATCAACGACATGGACGCGTTCGGGGCGGAGGCCGGGCAGGATCACATGCAGGCCATCGCCAACACCTTCCAGACCGAGATCGCGCGTGACCTCGTCTTCATCAATGTGAGTGCACTTTAGATGCGGTTGTCGGGCAAGACGGCGGTCGTCACGGGATCGGGCCGCACGGGCGGGCTGGGCTTCGCCATCGCCAAGCGGCTGGCGGAAGACGGCTGCAACGTTGTGATCAGCGATATCGGGGAATCGCGCGATGCCGCGACCGGGAAGGCGCATATCGGCACGGCGCAGGAGATGGAACGGATCGCGGACGCCCTGCGCGGGCTGGGCGTGGAGGTGTCGACCAAGACCTGCGACGTGCGCTCGCTGGAGGAGGTGAGGGCGCTAGCGACCCATGCGGCCGATACGCACGGCTCGCTCGATATCTGGGTCAACAATGCGGGCATCGGCTACATCATGAAGCCATTGCTGGAGGTGACGGAGGAAGACTGGCGCGCCGTGATCGACGTGAACCTGACGGGGGCGTTCTTCGGGGTGAAGGCGGCCTCCGAGGTCATGGTGGGGGCGGGAAAGGGCGGGCGGATCGTCAACATCGCCAGCCAGGCTGCCAAGAGCGGCTTCCCGCACGCGCAGGCCTATACCTCGTCCAAGCACGGACTCGTCGGGCTGGTGCGCAGCGCGGCCACGGAGCTGGGATCCCACGGCATTACCGTCAACAATGTCTGCCCCAACCATGTCACGACGGCACTGGGCGCATGGCAGAACGAATATTTCGCCGACGTCACGGGCGCGGACAGCGTGGAAGACTATCTCAAGGCCATGGCCGCGCGCATCCCGATGGGCCGGCCCGGCCTGCCCGAAGATACGGCGAACGCGGTGGCGTGGCTCTGCACGGACGAGGCGGGGTATATCACGGCGGAAAGCATGAATGTGAGTGGTGGCGAGGAGCCGCACTAGACCCGCCCTTCTCCCTGAGGGAGAAGGTGGCCCGAAGGGCCGGATGAGGGGTCTCGAGGGTTGGAACGATGCCGCAGAAAGATGCCACGAAGTTCGCGCGCGAATTGCGACGGAACCAGACCGGACCCGAAGAACGGCTTTGGGCTGAACTCAGGAACAGGAGGCTCGGCGGCTTCAAGTTCAGAAGGCAGGCTCCCCTGGCCGGATACACGGTCGACTTTCTCTGCGCATCCGCGAAACTGATTGTCGAGGTCGATGGGACGTCGCATCTCGGGCGCGAAGAGTACGACCAGCAACGGACACGGGAGATCGAAAAGCTCGGCTTCAATGTAGTTCGCCTCGGAAATGAGGACATCATGGATGGCCTCCATGCATCGCTGGACCAAATCCATCATGAATTGATGCTGGCGACTGGCAAGGCGCCTTAAGTGGAAAACCCTCACCCGGCCCTTCGGGCCACCCTCTCCCTGAGGGAGAGGGATGTTTGGAGACAGATTTGACCTCACACCTCCCCCCCGATCCCGCCCCGCCCAGCTTCACCTGGCCCGGCGGCAAGACGCTCGCCTTCTCCCTCGTCGTGAATGTCGAGGAAGGGGCGGAGCGGTCCATTTTGAAGGGCGACAAGGCGCCGGAGCCGGTGGACGAGCTCGTTCCGCCGCTCAAGATGCCGATCCGGGTCCACGGCAACGAGTCCAACTACCAGTACGGCATCAACCGGGGTGCGCCGCGCGTGCTGGAGCGGCTGGAACGATACGGCGTTCCGGCGACGTGGACGATCTGCGCGGAGGCGCTGGAGACGGCCCCGTGGCTGGGCGAGGCCATCGCGGCGCGGGGCGACGAACCGGCGAACCACGGCTATCGCTGGCTGTTCACCTTCAACATGTCCGAAGACGAGGAGCGTGACTTCGTTCGGCGCGGGACGGACAGCATCGCACGGACCTGCGGCCGCAAGCCGGTCGGCTACCTGTCGCGCTACCTTCACACCGACCATCTCCGCCGGACTCTCGCCCGCGAAGGCTATCTATACCACATGGACGACTATTCCGACGATTTCCCACGCTGGGAGACGTTCGAGGACGGGACCGATCCGATCGTCGTCCTGCCCTATGCGGTGGACAGCAACGACATGAAGTTCTGGCTCTCGCCCGCTTTCACGACGGACCAATGGATCGATTACGCCAAGGCGACCTTCGATCAACTGCTGGCGGAGTCCAAGTCGCACGGCGCGCGCATGATGAGCCTCGGCCTGCACCTGCGCATCATCGGCCGACCGGGGCGGATCGGCGCGCTCGACCGCGTGCTCGACCATGTCAAGAGCCACGACGAGGTCTGGATCGCCACGCGCGAGCAGATCGCCAACGCGTTCGCCGACCAGCGGCCCGCGCCGCGTTAATCCACGGTTCATCGCCGCCGCGTCACCTTGATTTCCTCGCGTCTGGACACCAGCGTCAGGGAGATCGATCATGGCGAACCTTTCGGGAAAGCAGCGCATGGCGCTTCGCAACCTGCTCGGCGCGATCGTTCTGGCGGACGGACGCATTCAGGATGCGGAAGTCGAGGCCTATTCGCGCAAGCTCTGTGCCGTGATGGGAACTCCGCATCATGCGGAGGAGGAGGCCGCCTGGCTACTCGCCCGGATCGGCGATATCCGCCATCGCATGACCGGTCCGGCCGGGCGCAACTGGCTGTCCGAGCAGATCGCGATCCTGCGCACCTTTCCTTACGTCACCGACCTGCTCGACGCGGTGTGGAGCGTGGCCGTCAGCGACAGCGACCTGCATCCCTCGGAAGCCAATATTCTCGACTACGCCTTCGCGAAGTGGATCGCCTAGAGATTTGCACTGCGCGACCCAAATCGCTATATTCAATTTGAATATAGGAGATTGGTCATGGCGACGACGAGCTTTCAATTGGGCGAAACCCTGGACACATATATCGCCGGCAAGATCGAAAGCGGCGAGTTCAAGACCAAGGCGGACGTGGTCCGCTACGCACTGAACAAGGAACGCCGGCGGGACGAAGCTCGCGAGGCGCTGCTGGCCTATGTGCAGGAGGGGATCGATAGCGGCCTTGTGGACATGGAACCAGAGGAGCTGTTCGAAGACATCAAACGCCGCGGACGTGAAGCCCTTGCAAGGAAAACCGGCGCGGCATGAAGCTACGATTTACCGCGCGTGCTTCTCAGGATCTTAGGCAGATGTGGGCCTATGGGGTACGCCACTTCGGTGAATCAGTAGCGGATAGCTATCTCGATACACTGTTGTTGCGGACGGAAGATCTAAAAACGTTTCCCAGAGCCTACCCGGCCGTTGTTGAAACCCCCATCGAACTCCGTCGCATGTCACATAGGGGGTCGATCGTTCTCTATCGAATCATGCCAAATCTTATCCGTGTGGAACGTGTCAGCGACGGTCGGCGCGACATCAGCGCAATCATTGAAGAAATCATCCGCTAGTCGAACACCACCGTACGCTGCCCATTGAGGAACACCCGGTCCTCGATCAGCGCTTTTACGGCTCGGCTGAGGACACGCTGCTCGATGCTCCGCCCTTTCGCGACCAGACGCTCCGGCGTGTCGGCGTGGGTTATGGGTTCGACGCCCTGGGCGATGATCGGGCCTTCGTCGAGATCGGGCGTGACGAAATGCGCCGTCGCGCCGATCATCTTCACGCCGCGCCTATGCGCCTGGTGGTAGGGCCGTGCGCCCTTGAAGCCCGGCAGGAAGCTGTGGTGGATGTTGACGCACCGCCCGGCGAGGTCGCGCGATAGCCCGTCCGACAGGATCTGCATGTAGCGAGCGAGCACGACCAGTTCCGCGTCCGTCTCCTCGATCAGGGCGCGCAGTCGCGCTTCCTGCTCGGCCTTCGTGTCCCGGTTGATCGGCAAGTGATGGAAGGGCGCGCCGTGCAGGTTGCTGATGCGGATCGCCTCTCGCGGATGGTTGGACACGATGCCGACAATATCCATGTCGAGTTCGCCCAGCCGCGTCCGGTAGAGCAGGTCCACGAGGCAGTGATCGAACTTGGACACGAGGATCAATACACGCTTGGCCCGGCGAGCGTCGCGCAGTCGCCAGTCCATCCCCAGGGTTTTGCCCAGCGGGGCGAAGGCGGTCCGGAACGCGTCGAGGTCGGCGATGTCGAACCCGACACGCATGAAGAAGCGGTCGCTGCCCGCATCGTTGAACTGTTGGGCTTCCGTGATGTTGCCGCCCTCGCGCTGGAGCAGTCCGGTCACGGACGCGACGATGCCGGAACGGTCGGAGCAGGACAGGGCGAGAATGGAGGGCGTCATGACGCAATGGGCGTTATCGACCTGTGCGCGTCTTTGCTAGAGCGCAAACCTGCCGACCCCGCAATCCCTAGGAGGCCCCATGGAATCCCGCCCCGATCCCCGTTCCCTGCTTTTCGTTCCGGGCAACCGGTCCGACCGATTCGAGAAGGCCGCCAATAGCGGCGCGGACCTGGTCTGCATCGACCTGGAAGATGCGGTCGCGCCGGATGACAAGGACGCGGCGAGGGACGCCGTCGTCGCTTTCTTGCGTCAAACGACCCATGCCCATGTCGGCGTGCGCATCAACGAACCCGGCTCCAACGCCTGCGAGGCGGACCAGGAGGCCATCGAAGGGCTGGACCTGCCCTTCGTCATGGTGCCGAAAGTCGACAGCGCGACCGAATTGGAGGAGCTGCGGGTGGACGACCCCATCATGCCGGTGCTGGAATCCGCGCGCGCCATTCTGAACGCCGATGCGATCATGGCAGTGGAGGGCGTCAGCCTGGCGCTGTTCGGGGGCGGAGACTACGCCGCCGATATGGGCATCCCGATGACGTGGGAAGGTTTCCTCTACGCGCGAAGCCACCTGGCCGCCTGCGCGGTCGCCAACGAGGTGCTGCTGTTCGACGTGCCCTATCTGGATGTGGGCGACGTGGCGGGCGGAACGCAAGACACGGCGCGTGTGGCCGCGCTCGGCATTCCGGCCCGCTCCGCCATCCACCCCAGGCAGATCGCCGCGATCCACGACGCGCTGGCCCCCAGCGACGAGGAGGTGAGCCAGGCCGAACGCCTGCGCGCCGCCTATGAGGAGAGCGGCGGCAACGCCGCCCTGCTGGACGGAAAACTGATCGAAGCGCCCATGCTAAAGGGCGCGGAACGCGTGCTGGCGCGCGCCAAACGGAAGGAAGAATAGACATGGTCGGAAGCATCAAGGAAGTCGGCCCGAACCGCTACCGCGAGACGTTCGGACGGTACTATGAGGACTTCCACGAAGGCGACATCTACGAACATCGCCCCGGCAAGACGGTGACGGAATATGACAATCACCTGTTCACGCTGATGACGATGAACACCCACCCCATGCATTTCGATGCGGAGTTCGCCAAGGCATCCGAGTTCAAGCGCAACCTCGTCGTGTCACCCTACACGCTGGCGCTGCTGATCGGGATGAGCGTTACCGATTGCTCCCAGAAGGCGATCGCCAATCTCGGCATGGACGAGGTGAAGTTCACAGCTCCCGTCTTCGCGGGCGACACGATCTACGGCGAAAGTGAGGTGCTCGGCAAGCGCGAGAGCAAGAGCCGTCCGGGGCAAGGCATCGTGACGATCGTGACGCGCGGGTTTAACCAGGATGGGACGATGGTGTGCACGTTCAAGCGGAACATGCTGATCCCGGGGCGGGGCAACGCGGTGGAGGACAAGGTGGGGAATTATTGAGGGACGACCGTCGGTCGGCTTTTGATCCCGTCTCCCCCTCCGCCCCTACGGGGCACCTCCCCCTGTCCGGGGGAGGAACTTGAGAACTGAGCCCTACCTATTTTGTTTCTCCCCCGGACAGGGGGAGGTGGCCGGAGCGAAGCGGAGGTCGGAGGGGGAGACAAACAAGAAAGCCTGCGCAACGCGCAGTCAATTCTGCCCTGCGACACCCTAGCCACCTTTGCGCTCCATCATGCGTGTCCCATCTGCGTCGCTATAAGACGCTCAAAACCCACATCCCGAGTCCGCCCTCATGAACGCCATTCCCGATCCCTCCCAATTCTCCGCCGAAGACGAGCGGATGATGCTCGATACCATCGACCGATGGTGCCGCGAAAAAGTCCGACCGCGCGTCATGGAGATGGAGCACGCGGACGAATATCCCGACGAATTCGTGGAGGACATGAAGGCGTTCGGCCTGTTCGGCGCGACCATCTCGCCCGACTATGGCGGGCTAGGCCTGAACGCGACGACCTACGCCAAGATCGTCATGCGCATCAGCGAGGAGTGGATGAGCCTGACAGGCATCTTCAACTCCCACCTGATGATGGCGACGGTGGTGGAGAAGTACGGCACCGACTTCCAGAAGGACTACTGGCTGCCCAAATTCACCTCCGGCGAGATCCGGGGCGGGCTGGGTCTGACCGAACCCAATGCCGGAACCGACCTGCAGGCGATCAAGACGGTCGCGAAGAAGGACGGCGACTCCTACGTGATCAACGGCTCCAAGACCTGGATCAGCAACGGCATCAAGGGCGGCGCGGTCGCGCTCATGGTCAAGACCGATCCAGACCTGACCGAAAAGCGCTATCGCGGCATGTCCATGTTCATCGCGCCGAAGGTCGATCCCGATACGGGTGAGCGGTATGAGGGTTTCACGACCGGGAACAAGATGGACAAGCTGGCTTATAAGGGCATCGACAGCGGGGAACTGTTCTTCGACGACTACCGCCTCGATGCCAAGCGGCACCTGATCGGCGGGAAGGAAGGGCAGGGCTTCTTCATGGCGGTCGGCGGTCTGGAACTCGGCCGCATCAACATCGCCGCCCGCGCCGTCGGCATCAGCAAGCGCGCCCTGTCGGAATCCACCCGCTACGCCCAGGAGCGCGAGACCTTCGGCAAGCCCATCGCGGAGCACCAGGCGATCCAGCTCAAGCTCGGCGAGATGGCGACCAAAACCCGTGCCGCCGAACTCATGTGCCTCGACGCCGCCGAAGCCTATGATCGCGGCGAACGCTGCGATATGGAAGCGGGCATGGCGAAATATTACGCGTCCGAAATGGCAGTGGAGAACAGCCTGGAAGCCATGCGCATCCACGGCGGCTACAGCTACTCCAAGGAGTACCCGGTGGAGCGCCTGTTCCGCGAAGCGCCGCTGATGTGCATCGGCGAGGGCACGAACGAGATGCAGAGGATCATCATTGCCAAGCAGCAGATCGCGCGGAACAAGATTTAGTCTTGCCCACGATCTCGCGTTTTTATGGTATTGTGGTGATGATGTATTTTCATGATCACGATCCACCGCACTTCCATGCGCTGTATGACGATGCGATGTTGAAGATGTCGATCGAAGACGCTCGCACCCTCGACTCGAGGGGCAAGTTTCCACGACGGGCTCGAAAGTTGCTACAGGAGTGGACGGAACTTCGCAGGACAGAACTGATGGCCAATTGGGAGCGGACCTTGAACCATGAGTCGCCCCACAAGATCGAGGGATTGAGATGAGGACGATTACGCAGATCAAGCTCATCGGCCCGCACCGTCTCGCAATCGTGTTCGACGATGGTCGGTCCGGTGTCTGGCAGGCGAACCCTGCCGACTATACGAAGAACATGGCAAAACCTCTGGCCGACCCCGCTTTTTTTGCAAGGGCGTGCATTATCCCGCAATTCGGAGGATTGGAGTGGCCGAACGGTTACGACGCTTCGCCAGATTGGATATTCCTTCAAATAGAAGCGGCCGGGATGCTGGACGACACACACGAAGCCGCCGAATGACCCCTCTCCCCCTCTCCGGCATCCGCATCATCGCGGTCGAGCAATACGGCGCGGGTCCCTACGGCACGCAGCTGCTCGCCGATCTCGGCGCGGAAGTCATCAAGATCGAGAACCCTGGCACGGGAGGGGACGTGTCGCGTTTCGTCTCGCCGCACCGGATCGGGGAGACGGACAGTCAGTTCTTCCAGACCTTCAACCGAAACAAGAAATCGCTGTCGCTCGACCTGAAGGATGCGGAAGGGCGGAGGCGGTTCGAAGAGCTCGTGAAAACGGCCGATGCGGTGTCCAACAATCTGCGCGGGGATCTGCCGGTCAAGCTGGGGATCGACTACGCGACGCTGGGCGCGATCAATCCGAAGATCGTCTGCGCGCACCTGTCGGCCTATGGGCGGGACAATAGCCGCGCTGCCTGGCCGGGCTATGACTACCTCATGCAGGCGGAGGCAGGGTTCTGTTCCGTCACGGGCGAGCCGGACGGGCCGCCCGTGCGCTTCGGGCTCTCCATGGTCGATTTCATGACGGGCTCCATGATGGCGACGGGGCTGGTGTCGGGCGTGCTGGGCGCGCACCGGACGGGCAAGGGCTGCGACATCGACGTGTCGCTGTTCGACACGGCGCTGCACCAGGTCAGCTATCCGGCGACCTGGTACCTCAATGAAGGTCACGTCGTCACGCGCGAGCCGCGCGGCGCGCATCCGGCCATCGTGCCGAGCCAGCTGATGGAAGCGGGCGACGGCTGGATCATGTTCTGCTGCCAGACCCAGAAGTTCTGGGAGCGGGTGGCGGAGCGGCTCGGCCATCCGGAATGGGTCGCTGACCCGCGCTTCCTCACCGTCGAGGACCGCCGCGAGAACCGCGCCCTGGTTCAGGAGACGATGGAAGCCGTTCTGAAGACCGACACGGTGGCGCACTGGATGGAGCGGTTCGGCGGCTACGTTCCCGCTGCGCCGGTCTACGACATCGCGCAGGCGTTCGAGAACCCGTACGTAGCCGAGGTGGAGATGGTCTACGAGGCGCAGCATCCCGGCATGGAAGACGGAACGATCCGCCTGATGAGCAGCCCCTACCGGGTGAATGGCGAGCGGTTGAAGGGCGGCATCGCGCCGGAGTTGGGGGCGGATACGGGCGAGCTTCTGGGGAACGGAGCATGATTTTCCTCCCCCTTCAGGGGGAGGTGCCCCGCAGGGGCGGAGAGGGCTGCCGCCAAATAGCGATCACTTCGCATCGGCAGCCCCCTCCGACCTCCGCTGCGCTTCGGCCACCTCCCCCTAAAGGGGGAGGAAAATGATGATAGCCTCTCCCCGCAAACTCTCCGGCCTCCGCGTCCTCGACCTCTCCGCCTTCCTGCCGGGTCCCCACGCTTCCATGATGATGGCCGATCACGGGGCAGAGGTGATCATGGTGGAGGCCGACAACGGCTTGGGCGAGCCGACGCGGGCCTTGGGCGAGCGCTACGAGGACGGCACGTCCGTCTGGTTCGCCAACATCGCACGCGGCAAGAAGAGCTACCGCGTCAACCTGAAGGACGAGGCCGAGCATGCGCGCTTCATGGCGCTGGCGAAGACGGCGGACGTGGTGATCGAGGCGTTCCGCCCCGGCGTGGTGACGCGCCTGGGCGTCGACTACGACGCCATCCGCGCGATCAATCCGGGCATTGTCTACTGCTCCATCTCAGCCTTCGGACAAACGGGTCGCTACCGCGACAAGCCCGCCCACGACCTGGTCATCCAGGCGATGGCGGGCACGGCCGACCTGACACGCGGGATGGACGGCGCGCCCGCCCTCACGCCCATGCCGAGCGCCGACATGGCGGCGTCGATGCAGGCGCTGTCGGGCGTTCTCATGGCGCTGTTCCGGCGGGAGCGGACGGGCGAGGGGGACTATCTGGACATCTCCATGTACGACTCCCTGCTGTCCTGGGTGCCCAATGTGACGGGCGCGATCTTCGCCGAAGACCGCCAGCCGACCCGCACGGAAATGCGCAATTTCGGCGGCAACGCCTTCGTCAACATCTACCGCACGCGGGATGGCGGCCACATCGTGCTGGGCGGGAGCGAGCCGAAATTCGTGCGCAACTTCCTGGAGACCATCGACCGGCTTGACCTGCTGCCGCTGACCAAGCGAACCGTGGGAGAGCAGCGCGCCCTCATCACCGACCTGGAAGCGGTCTTCCTGTCGCGCACGCAGCGCGAGTGGGTGGCACTGCTCGAAACGGTCGATTGCTGCTGGTCCACGATCCGCACGCTGCACACGGCCCTGACGGAAGAGGGCGCGCCGGTCGCGACCGCCCCGGACGGCAAGCGCCACATCGACAATCCGATCCGGTTTCGGGAAGAGTCCGCGCAGCTTTCTTTCGACCTGCCGGACTTTGGCGAGCATACGAAATCCCTCTTGCCCTGAATGGGAAACCCGATGTCCCGGATCCCCCGCTTGGCCCCCGAAGACATACCTGCCGCTGCGAAGCCGCTGATCGAAGCGGGCACGCAGGTCATGGGCTTTCGCATGAATGACGGGGTGGACATGGCGCGCAGTCCGGCGATCCTCGCGGGCGTGTCCGCCATGCTGGGCGCGATCTACGGACCCGGCGCGCTCGACCCGCAGCTCAAACGCTTGGTTGGTTACGTCGCCAGCACGGCGGCCGGGTGCCGCTATTGCCAACAGCACACGGCGCATGGTGCGCACGGGCTAGGGGTGGACGCGGCGAAGATCAACGATGCCTGGCTCTACGAGACATCGCCTCTTTTCACGGAGGCCGAGCGCGCGGCGCTGAAGGTGGCTCATCTCGGTTCGCTGACGCCGTCCGAGGTCACGGATGCGGATTTCGACGCCATGCGCGCCCATTTCTCCGAAGAGGCGTGCCTGGAAGTGGTCGCC
Source organism: Litorimonas sp. (assembly GCA_049673465.1). Taxonomy (GTDB): domain Bacteria; phylum Pseudomonadota; class Alphaproteobacteria; order Caulobacterales; family Maricaulaceae; genus Litorimonas. Next base: position 20,169 of record JBATXP010000129.1, on the reverse strand, counting down.
GTCATCTCCATGTTCGGCTTCCTGAATCGCTGGAACGCGGTGATGGATACGGAGGTCGAGAAGGTGCCGGCCGCTTACGCGGATGCGATCGGGCTGGAATTGCGCTAAGCGGCGGTCATGAGACCCAACTATACGCTGCCGCGCCTCTATCTCGACCGGAACCTCACGGGCGACATCGACCTGTCGCGCGAACACGCCCACTATTTCGGGACGGTCCTCCGGAAGGCCCGGGGCGACTGGGTCCGGCTGTTCAATGCGCGCGACGGGGAGTGGGCGGCGGAGATCGTGGAAAAGAGCCGCAAGTCCATGCGCCTGTCCGTGACCGAACAGCTGCGCGAACCCAACCCCGTGCCCGACATCCGCCTGCTGTTCGCCCCGATTCGCAAGCACAGGATGAGCGTCGTCATCGAAAAGGCGACGGAACTCGGCGTGCGGACCCTCCAGCCGGTCCTGACCCAGAACACGCAGTTTCCGTCCGTGAACCTGGATAAGGCCCAGGCGCAGATCGTGGAGGCGGCGGAGCAGACGGAACGGCTCGACCTGCCCGCCATCCACGCCCCGATCCCGCTCGACGCGGCCCTGACGCCCAGGCGGACGCTGATCTTCGCCGACGAGGTCGGCGGGGCCTGCGTCGTGGGCGCCGTGTCCAAGGCGGAACTGCCCATCGACGTGCTGATCGGACCGGAAGGCGGGTTCGTGAACGAAGAGCGCGACGCCATCCGCGCCCTCGACCATGCGGTGCCGGTTTCCCTCGGCCCGCGCATCCTGCGCGCCGACACGGCCGCCGTCGGCCTGCTGATGGTGGTTCAGGCGACCATAGGGGATTGTCGTCATATCTGAATGGTGATGGCCGCAAAGGCGGGGCTTTATTCATTCGCGCATGTTGATAAGGCTGTCAGCATGAACGCACCGCTCGACATGGTCATCATCGGGGCGGGGCTGTCCGGGATCGGGGCGGCCTGTCGCTACGTCACCGAGTTCCCGGACGACCGCTTCACCATATTGGAAGCGCGCGACGCGATCGGCGGTACGTGGGATCTGTTCCGCTATCCCGGCATCCGGTCCGATTCCGACATGCTGACCTTGGGCTACGATTTCCGGCCCTGGAAGGGGACGAAGACGCTGGCCGACGGTCCGGCGATCCGCGACTATGTGCGCGACACGGCGCGCGAATACGGGGTGGACGAGCGGATCGAGTTCGATAGCCGCGTCATAAGCGCCGATTTCTCGACCGAAACGGATCTGTGGACGCTCGACGTCGAGGATGTCCACACCCATGAAGTTCGGCACGTCACCACCCGGTTCATCCTCTCCTGCGTCGGCTATTACAGCTACGACGCGCCGCACGATCCCGAGTTCGCCGGTCGCGAGGCGTTTCGCGGAGACGTCATTCACCCGCAATTCTGGCCCGAAGACTACGACCATGCGGGTCGGCGCATCGCCGTGATCGGTTCAGGCGCAACCGCCGTCACGCTGGTGCCCGCGCTCGCCAAGACGGCTGGTCACGTGGTGCAGGTTCAGCGGACGCCGACCTATGTCGCTTCCCTGCCGTCCGAAGATCCGATCATGAAGGTGACGTCGAAGATCATGCCCGAAAGCTGGTCCTTCGCCGTGAACCGCTGGAAGAACCGCATGCTCGCCGGAACGATCTACCGCCGCGCCCAGGCGAACCCGGAACGGGCGAAACGCAATCTGCGCAAACGGGCGGTCAAGGCGCTGGGCCCGGACTTTCCGGTCGATGTCCATTTCAACCCGCCCTACAATCCGTGGGATCAGCGCCTTTGCGCGGTGCCCGATGGAGATCTGTTCGAAGCGCTGAAGGACGGCCGGGCCTCGATCGTGACGGGTCACATCGAACGCTTCTTGGAGGATGGCCTCCTCATGGAGGACGGAACCCATGTCGCGGCGGATGTGATCGTGACCGCGACGGGATTGTCCGTCAATGTCGGCACCAACTATCCGGTCAGCATCGACGGATATGTTCAGGCCTATTCCGAGAAATACACCTATCGGGGCGTCATGACGACGGACGTCCCGAACCGGGTGGACGTTTTCGGCTACACGAATGCCAGCTGGACGCTTCGCGCCGACCTGACCTCGCGGTGGTGCGTTCGGTTGATCCGGCACATGAAGACGCACGGCTATAGCCGGGCCATGCCCATTCCTCCGCAGGACGGTGTGCGCCACCCCGCGTCGGACTTCCAGGCGGGCTACTTCCAGCGCGTCATGCATCTGATGCCGAGCCAGGGATCGCGGCTGCCATGGCGGAACGTCCAGAACTACAAGCACGACCTCAGGACGCTGATCAAAGGGCCGATCGAAGATGAGGGGCTGGCGTTCAGCAGCATTTCCCCCGTCGTGGAGAACCGTCCGGAGGCTGCCGAATGAAGACCTTTCCACCGTTCGACGGCAAGGTGTGCGTCGTCACTGGCGCGGCGTCCGGCATTGGGCGGGCGGTGGCGAGGACGCTGGCCGCGTCCGGGGCCAGGCTGGCCCTGTCCGACATAAACGCGGACGGTCTGAACGAAACGGTGGAGATGATCGGCGGGGCGAACCGCCACAAGGTCGACGTGCTGGACATGGCCGACGCCGACGCCATCGCGGACTACGCGCCCGCCGTGGAGGCCGCGCTCGGCCCGGCGGACTATGTCTTCAACATTGCCGGCCTCGCCCGGGTCGGCGACTTCCGCCACACGCCGGCGGAGAGCTACGAAACCGTCATGGACGTCAACTTCTACGGCGTGGTGCGCATGTCCAAGGCATTCCTGGAGCAGCTGATCCAGACCCAGGGCGTGCTGGTGAACATCAGCTCCATCTTCGGCATCGTCGGCTGGCCGGGGCAGACCCATTACTGCGCGTCCAAGTTCGGCGTGCGCGGTTTTTCCGAGTCGCTATCCATGGAAATGGAAGAACACGGCGTCACCGTGTCCTGCGTCCATCCGGGCGGGGTGAAGACCAATGTCGCGCGCAGCGCGGAAATCGACCATTTGCCAGACCCGTCCGTGACCAAGGAGCAGATGAACAAGAACTTCGACGACAACGCCCCTCTATCCGCCCAGGAAGCGGCCGACATCATCTTGGACGGAACGCTCAAGCGTAAACATCGCATCATCGTCGGCAAGGATGCGGGCTTCATGCAGTTCTGGAACCGGCTGTTCCCGACGCGCTACCGCAAGTTCGTGCAGAAGCGGGCGCAACGGCTCGTCGCCGACTGAATCGAACTGAGGAAGGCGACACCAATACGCCTCTCCCGGAACACGTCGTCCCCGGCATTCATTGCCGGGGTCTGGTCTCGTAAATGTTCACAAGACGATATGTTGGATCCGCCATCCTCTTGTGGGCCTGGTAGATAGCAGGCCCCGGCAATAAATGCCGGGGACGGTACTTGGCAGCCCTACCAGCAAGGTCACCTATGACCGACATCACGTTGAATTTACCGAGTTGCGGGACTCGCCCGTGCCGCCTAGGCGTTCGCCCATGAGCGGCCCGTCTACCCCCAACGCCCTTCCGATCGAGAGCAAGGAGCAGCTGGTCGCCCACCTCGAAGCGGGCAGCAAGCCCGTCGAAGATTGGCGCATCGGCACCGAGCACGAGAAGATCGCCTTCGCCACCGCCGACAACAGCCCGCTGCCCTATGAGGGCGAAACGTCGATCCGCGCCTTGCTGGAAGGCCTGCAACGCTTCGACTGGCAGCCCGTCCACGAGAACGGTCACCTGATCGCGCTCAAGCGCGACGGCGCGTCCGTCAGCCTGGAGCCGGGCGGGCAGTTCGAACTGTCCGGCGCGCCGCTGGAGCATGTCCACCAGACCTGCGCGGAGGTTACCCGCCACTTGCGCGAGGTGAGGGAGGTGGCCGACGAGATCGGGGCGGGCTTCCTGTCGCTCGGATTCCGTCCGGACACGCGGCTGGAAGACGTGCCGATCATGCCCAAGGGGCGCTACAAGATCATGCGCGACTACATGCAGCGCGTCGGCACGTTGGGTCGGGAGATGATGTTCCGCACCTGCACGGTGCAGACCAATCTCGATTTTTCGTCCGAGGCCGACATGGTCCGGAAGTTCCGCGCCAGCCTCGCCCTGCAACCCATCGCCACCGCCCTGTTCGCCAACTCGCCCTTCACGGACGGCACGCTCAACGGCTACAAGTCCTACCGCTCGCGCGTCTGGCTCGACACGGATGCGGACCGGACGGGGATGCTGCCCTTCGTGTTCGAGGACGGAATGGGGTTCGAGCGCTATGTCGACTACGCGCTCGACGTGCCCATGTATTTCGTTCACCGCGACGGGACCTATTTGGACGCGTCGGGCAAGAGCTTCCGCGACTTCCTGAAAGGCGAACTGGACGTGGTGCCGGGCGAGATCCCGACCCTGTCCGATTTCGACGACCACCTCTCCACCATCTTCCCCGAAGTGCGCCTGAAGCGGTTCCTGGAAATGCGCGGCGCCGATACGGGCCCGTGGGACGAACTCTGCGCCCTGCCGGCCTATTGGGTCGGGCTGCTCTATGACGACGCGGCGCTGGATGCCTGTCTCGACCTGGCGAAGGGATGGACGTCGGAGCAGCGGGCGCAATTGCGTGCGGACGTACCGGCCGCCGGGTTCGAGGCCACGATCGGCGGCGTGTCGGTCCGCGACCTCGCGGCGGAAACGCTGAACATTGCGCGCAGTACGCTGAACAAGCGTGGCTACATGAACGGGCACGGCGAAAACGAGACCGTGTTCCTCCAGGCCCTCGACGCCATGGTCCGGGAGGGTCGGTCCAACGCGGATACGCTGATCGAATCCTTCAAGACGGATTGGGCGGGGGACATCTCCCGCGCCTATACGGACTGCGTCTATTAGGACTGCGACGCGCCGTTCGCACCTATCGGCGATGAAAAGACGGGCGAAACACGGAGTTTCGGTTCATTTTCACACCCTGCAAAAATGGGTGCCTGTCTTGCGAAAATGAACGGCGCCGGAGCGATGAGTCTCGCCATAACTCTGAGCAAGATCGCATTGGCCGCGGATTTTGCGTAAGCTTTTGTTATCGTTGAGTTAAGCCGGGGGCTTAAGGAGTCCTCTCAGGCTTTCCTCATGCAAAGGCGAGCGACGATCTGACATATCATGCAAAACTGAATGGTTTCCTGTGCCGGACTTTTAGGGCCGGGGCGACGTAACAGGCTGGCGTGACGACCCCTCCCGTCACGTTCAAACCTCCCTGGAAGGCATCTTCGCCTCCCATCCCGTGAAGCCATAGGACACCGCCATGAAAACCCTCACGACCCTCGCCGCGACCGCTGCCCTGATCGCCCTGCCGACCGCCGCCTTCGCCTCCAGCACCAAGACGGCCGAGAACATCAACGCCTGCTCGACCGAGATCCAGCAGCAGCTCGCCACCAAGGCCGATCTCGACTTCAAGAAGGTCAAGGGCAACTCTCGCCTCCAGACGCTGACCTTCGACATCGAAGCCGACGGCGAGAAGGACAAGGTCACCTGCAAGGTCCGCCGCGACGCCTCCGTCGAAGTGGTCTGGGGCGACGACGTCAAGCCCGCCACGACCCTGTCGGTCGAAGCCAAGGACATGGTCACAGCCGACGAGTAAATTTTCTGACGGGTCTGTCTGCATGAAGGACCCGAAAAATAAAGGCGGCGCTCAGTTCTGAGCGCTGTCGCGTCGGGTTTGCCGTCAAGGTCTCCCTGTTTCACAGACGCAACGTCGTCTTTCTTGCCCGTTACAATACTAGCTCTTTTATCTCGCCGTTACGCTCGACAATCAGACGCGTCACCGTCTGTGCATCAAACCGGTTCAGGATCCAATCTTGTAGATTGCAGGGGCCGCCTTTTTCGAACTCCGCCAAACTCTGTCCGTCAATTGACATGATATGGTCACCGAGTTGCATACCGGCCTTTGCGGCGTTCGTGTTCTCAAACAGCTGCGTTATGATCGCATGGCCGTCGACAACGGAAAGAGCGAAGTCCGGTGGTAAGGGAGCGTCTCCGGGCTTCGTTCGCGTTGCGAACAAGAACCTGTCTTCGACATAGTCCAGGGTCACGATATGAGTCCTCAGAAAGCCCGTTCCGATCAGCGACGGAGCTTGCGTTCTTGAAACTCCTGAGACGTTGCGGACAGTCTCTTCGCCAACGCTCACACGGTCGACTTCGAACCGTGCGAGCTCTGTCAGGTCACCAAGACCGCCTGCCGAAGTGCCCTCTGATCCCTTACCCATCCGCAGACTGCCCTTTCGGAGAACTTTCCTGACCGATTTAGACCCAAGGACCTGTTTGTAGAGCGCAAGGGTTGCGCTGTTTCCTGTGTCGAACAGAGCCTTGTCGCGCACGTCGCCAATCTTGTAATCGACGACCGGCATGTGTGGATACCCATGATCGTGGAGTTGGGCGACCTTGGTGTCTGCGGCGATACCGACCGCTCCTGCAGTCGCTCCGACCGTTAACGTGGCTGCGTTCAGGTCAATTTTCCAAGCACTGCCATCGAGAATCTCAGAACCGATTATACCGTCCCCAATCACGCAAGCCGCCAACGGCGCTTCCGCAAAGTCGGAAACGAGAACAGGAACGTCATGAAAAACAGTGTCTCCGATCTCGATCGTCTCGACCAAGGCCATCTGCATGGCGACCTCGGCACCATTGGCATCTCGACCGATATTCTGCCCGAAATATCGAACTCCGATCTCGTCTGCGAAATGACGGTTCAGAATGGTGGGCGAACCCGTATCAAAGACAAATTCTGCGGTCTTGTCGGTAAACGTCGCGTTCAAAAATATCTTGCCGAAGCGAGTGGAGAGCGGAACGGTCGAGGATATTGCCTGCCTCTCGATACGAATAGGCTTTGAAAGCACCTCCGATACTGCGGAGGGTTGCTGTGCCGAAGCTGACAAGGCTCCCGCAAGACTTGCAACCAAGATCATAACTCCAGAACGCATCGACATTCCCCTGGGGCGCTGTACAGAAAATTTAGTGTAACGGACCGTCGATAAAGGCTCAATCATTCGCACCGTGTCGAAGCCGTAAGGTCGGTGTTGACCCTTTCAGGCCAACCCGCCCCAATCCCGCCACACTGTCGCGAAAACAAGGCGCGGTCCCGTCATCATCGCGCCCCATCCCCGTCTTAAGGCTCTCTTCATCGAGAGACACGAACCGGGGTTTTACACATGCACACGATGAGCCTAGTCAGGGACCGCAACTACGCACCACGCCGGGTTGGGGAGCGGTCCATGGCCACCATCTTCCTCGTCGATGACGACGAGAACATCCTGACTTCCGTCTCCATGTATCTGGAGGGCGAGGGTTACGATGTGCGCAAGTTCCACGACGGGGCGTCCGCTCTGGAGGCGCTCAAGACCAGTCCGCCGGACCTTGCCGTCTTCGACGTGAAGATGCCGCGCATGGACGGGATCGAGCTGTTGCGACGCCTGCGCCAGACCTCCAACCTGCCCGTCATCTTCCTGACCTCCAAGGGCGACGAGCTGGACGAGGCGATCGGCTTCTCGATGGGGGCCGACGACTACATCACCAAGCCCTTCAGCCAGCGCCTGCTGGGCGAGCGGATCAAGGCGGTACTGCGTCGCGCCCAGGCCACGGACGTGGCCAACCCCGTGCCGGAAGAAGGCGACACGGCGGTCATTCGTCGCGGCGGCCTCCTGCTCGACCCCAATCGCCACGCCTGCAGCTGGAACGGCGAAGCGGTGCGCCTGACCGTGACGGAGTTCCTGATCCTGGAGGCGTTGGCCAAGCGTCCGGGTTATGTGAAGTCGCGCGACCAGCTGATGGACGCGGCCTATGACGACCAGATCTATGTCGATGACCGCACCATCGACAGCCACATCAAACGGCTGCGCAAGAAATTCCGCAAGACGGACAAGAGCTTCGACGCTATCGAGACGCTCTATGGCGTCGGATATAAATACAAGGAAAGCTGACGCGGCCGACGTCGTCGCATCCGCTCCCGATGCCGCCTCCGGCCCCGACTCCGTGGCGGGGGAAGGCCGAACTGCCAGACGCCGCTTGGAGCGCCGACGGTTCACGCCGCGGCGGTTCCTCCTCACCTCTCGCCTGACGCAGTTCATCCTGCTGTCCAACCTGGTCGGCCTGTTCGTGCTTGTGGCGGGCGCGCTCGCCATGAACCGCTTCGAGGGTAGTCTGGTCGAAGGTAAGGTGGAGAATATCCGCTCGCTTGCCGCGACCATTACCACCGTCATGGGCGAACAGTCCACCGGCATCGGGCAGGCGTCCGAACTGGATGTGGACAGCGCGCGGCAGGTGCTGCGCGCAATCAATGTGCCGGATGGCTGGCGCGTGCGCCTGCACGACCGGGGCGGGCAGGTAGTGGCCGACACGGAACGGCTGGACGAGACCATCGAGGTCAGCTCGCTCGACCCCATCCCGACCGAGGAGCCGCCCCCGCCACCGCGCATGGAACGCTGGACGGCCGAGGCCGACCGCTGGTTCCGCGAGACCGTTCACGACCTGCCCTGGCGGCAGAGCCGGCGCGATCGACTTCGCCGCGATCTCAAGGCGGACGTGCGCACGGTCCTGACGGGTGAAGAAGTGACGGGCGCACGTTATGACGAAAACGACAAGCTGATCGTGACCGCCACCCTGCCGGTCACGCGCGTGCAGCAGATCCTCGGCGCGGTGACGGTGGAATCGGACGATGTCGGCGACACGGTCGCGGCGGAGCGGCGCGCGCTCGCCCCCATCATCGGCCTGGCCTTTCTCGTGACGCTGCTATCGTCGCTGGCGGTCGTGCTGTTCATCACCGTGCCGATGCGCCGCCTGGCCCGGGCGGCGGAGCAGGTGTCGCGCAACCCGCAGACCTATGACCGCATTCCGGACCTGTCGCGCCGCCGCGACGAGATCGGCGATCTGTCCGTCGTGATGCGGGCGATGACCAGCGGGCTCTACAACCGCGTGGACGACATCGCCAACTTCGCCGCCGACGTGGCGCACGAGATCAAGAACCCGCTGACGTCGCTGCGTTCCGCCGCCGACACGCTGCGCGTCGCCCGCACGGACGAGCAGCGCGACAAGCTGATCGACATCATCAGCCAGGACGTGACGCGCATGAACCGCCTGATCACCGACATCAGCAACGCCTCGAAGGTGGACGCGAACCTCGCCCGCGACACGGCCCAGACCCTCGACGTGGCGGAGATCGTTCACAACATCGCGGAGTTCTATCGCCAGACCAAGGCCGGGCCGGGTCCGGACGTATACGACACGACGGAGCTCGACGGTCCGGTCTATATCCGCGCCTTCGAAACGCCCTTCGCCCAGGTGCTGCGCAACCTGATCGACAACGCCATTACCTTCTCGCCCGAAGACGGGGTGGTCCGCGTTCATGCGGAGGCGACCGACGAGCGGGTCCGCATCAGCGTGACGGATGAGGGGCCGGGTATCCCGCCGGGCAATCTGGAAACCGTGTTCGACCGATTCTACACCCAACGCCCGGAAGGGGCGCAGTTCGGGTCCCATTCGGGGCTGGGGCTCGCCATCTGTCGCCAGATCGTCACCGCCCACAAGGGTCGCATCTGGGCGGAGAACTGGACGCGCAAGGACGGCTCCACGGGCGGCGCGCAATTCACCGTGGAGCTTCCGCGCCAGACGACGGGGGGTGGGCCGTCCGCACCCAAGCGCAAACGCTGGCCGAGTATCGTGGCGGGGAAGTAGAAAGCGCAGTCCTTCGCGCAAGAAAGGGCTTTACGCCTCGGGCCATTTCGGGCTTTAGGCGATAATGCCTATTGCCACAGCGTGGACCCCGGACACTCTATGATCGGCCTCGTCATCGTCACACACGGCGAACTCGCCATCGAACTCAAGCGCGCGACCGAACATGTGGTCGGTCCGCAGGAGGCGATCGAGACGATCTGCATCGGCCCCGACGACGATATGGAACGCCGCCGCGACGACATCCGCAAGTCGGTGGACAAGGTCGAGGCCGGGCGCGGCGTGATCCTGTTGACGGACATGTTCGGCGGCACGCCCTCCAATCTCGCCATCTCCATGCTGCGCGAGGACAAGGTCGAGGTACTGGCCGGCGTCAACCTGCCCATGCTGATCAAGCTGGCCGAAGCGCGCCGGACGGCGACCCTGTCCGAAGCCGCGCAGAAGGCCAAGGATAGCGGCCAGCGCTACATCGCCATCGCCTCGCGCATCCTAGCCGGGGAAGATTCATAGCCCTCGGCTGCGACATTCCGGAGGCGGACGGGGTCCCCATCGCCAAGGCGACGTTGACCCTCGCCAACATGCGCGGCCTGCACGCACGCGCTTCCAACAAGTTCATGGAAACGGTCGAGAGGTTCGACGCCCGGGTCTGGGTCCGCAGCCACAACGATGTCTGCGCGGAAACGGTGGAGGCGGACAGCGTCATGGAACTGTTGCTGCTCGGCGCGGCGCACGGCGAACAGATCACCGTGACCGCGCAAGGAAAAGAGGCCGACACCGTCATCGACGCGCTGTCCGCTCTGGTCGAAGACCGGTTCGGCGAATGCGAATAGCGTTTCCCCTCATCGCCGTCGTCCTGATCTCTGGATGCGGATCGACCACGACCTTCCGACCCAAAAGCGAATACCCGCCCGACCCCTATGTGAAGGGCTATGCGGAGGCCGAAGACTGCATTGGCGGCGAAGCCCTCGCGGCGCTGTCCCTCGACGAGCCCGACTATCCCCGGCGCGCCTTCCGCACCGGGCGCCAGGGCTGGGTGCTGCTGCGCCTCGACGTGGCCCCGGACGGAAGCATCGCCACGGTCGAAGCCGAACGCGCCGTACCGAAGGGCCTGTTCGAGAACTCCGCGATCCGCGCGGCCGAGAGCTGGCGGTTCGAACCGCCGCAAGGCGGCGCGCTCACGGATTGCCGCGTGCTGGTCCGCTACCGCCTCGGCGCGGTCTCCCTCGGAGGCTAGGGTGACCCGCTATTTTGGAACGGACGGCATCCGTGGCCGCGCGGGCGAAGGCAAGCTGAGCGAGGCAGCCGTGGAGCGTCTCGCGACGGCTATCGGTACGCATTACGGGACGGGCACGACCGCCGTGATCGGGCGCGACACGCGCGAGTCCGGTCCCTGGATCATCGATGCCTTGACACGCGGGCTGATGGCGCAGGGCGTGGAGGTCGTGTCGGTCGGCATCCTCCCGACGCCCGCCACGGCCATGATGGTCCCGCATCTGGGGGCGCAATTCGGCCTGATGGTGACCGCCTCGCACAATCCATGGTCGGATAACGGTATCAAGCTTTTCGGCGCGCATGGCGGCAAGATATCGGACGCGGATCAGGACCGGATCGAAGCGCGGATCGCGCGCGTGATGGCGGAAGATCCTCCGCCCGCTCCGACCCCCGGAACCGACCGGGGTGAGGTGGACGGTCGCGCCGTCTATGTGGACGCGCTGGTAGAGGCGTTCCGGAGTACGGGGCTGAAGTCGCTGGACGGCCTGTCCGTCGTCGCCGACTGCGCCAACGGGGCGGCGTTCCGCGTTTTCCCGGAGGTGCTGCGACGGCTCGGCGCAAGCCTCACCGTGATCGGGGCGGATCCGGACGGGCGCAACATCAATGCGGGGTGTGGCTCGACCCACCCCGAAGCGCTCTCCGAAGCGGTCGAACGGACTGGCGCGGATGTAGGCGTGGCGCTGGATGGCGACGCGGACCGGCTGATCGTGGTGGATGCGCGCGGGACAGTGGTCGACGGCGACCAGATCATCGCGCGGCTGGCGACGGATCTTCGCGCGTCGAACGCGCTGATGGGCGATGCGGTCGTCTCGACCGTCATGTCGAATATGGGGCTGGAGCGCTACCTGTCCGGACTCGGACTGCGGCTGGAGCGCTCGGCGGTCGGGGACCGCCACGTTTCCGCGCGCATGGCGGAGATTGGCGCGAATCTGGGCGGGGAGCCGTCGGGCCACATCCTGGTGACGGATCACGCGCCGACCGGAGACGGCTCGCTCGCCGCCCTCATGGTGCTGGCGAGCCTGGTCCGGAGCGGCGTGCCCAGCGACGCGCACCTCGCCATGTTCGCCCCCTTTCCGCAGAAATTGAAGAATGTCCGCTATGACGGACCGTCGCCGCTAGAGCGGGACGACGTCGTCGCAGCGATCGAGGCCGCCAATGCCGCGCTCGGCGAAACGGGGCGCGTGCTGGTCCGCGCGTCGGGTACCGAACCGGTCATCCGTGTCATGGCGGAGGCCGCCGACGCCGGAGTCGTTACGCAAACGGTGGATGAATTGTGCGATCTGATCGCGTCTGCGGCGCATTAACGGCGCTCGACTCTTTTCAGACGCGATCCGCCTGTCTAGGGATGCATGACTGGGAATGATCCGGATGCGGGTGGGGCGTCCGGAGGGGAGACACGAGCCGCAACGTGCCGATGCTTGTCATCGATATCAATCTTGCCCTGACGGCCCTGTCCGTCGGCCTGGCCGTCATCATGGGCGGGGTGGTCCTGGCACTGCTGAGCCGCGTCAACACATCCGAAACCGTGTGGAAGACCCGCGCCCGCGACCTCGACCGGCGCGTCGGAGACCTGGACGCCGTGTTCGGCTCCTATCCCGGCTTGGTGCTGGTCTGGAACGATGGCGACCTGCCATCCGGCGCGGACGATTTCGGTCAGCCGCGCGTGTTCGGCAGTCCCGCCACCCTGGCATCGGTCCTCCGTTATTCCGAACCCGGCGGAACGCGCGATGTCGCCATGAAGGTACTGACCGGGCTGGCCGACCTCGACACCGTGTCCGATGCGTCCGACAGTCCGACCCTGCGCACCTTGCTGTCCAGTCTGCGCCGCGAGGGCGAGGCGTTCTCCGTTTCCATCATGCTGCCCGATAGCGAGATCATCGAGGCCGACGGCCGCGTGGCCGGGCGTCAGATCGTGCTCTGGCTGGAGGACGCGACCATTCGCGGCCGCGACGAGAAGGAAGCGATCTCCCGCTTCGCCGTATCCCGCGACATCGCCGAAGTGGAACCTGTCGCCTTCGTGGAAATGATGGGCCGTGCCCCGCACCCGGTCTGGCGCCTGTCCAGTTCGCGCAAGATCAATTGGGCGAACCAGGCCTATATCGACGCGGTCGGCGCGCAGTCGCTGGATGACGTCACGGAGCGGCAACTCCACCTCGATGCGGGCACGCAGTCCGAAGCGATGCACGTATTGGAAACCGGCGACGCCGCGCACAGCATGCGCCCCATCGTGCTGGGGGAGGGGCGGCGTACCTTCATGCGGATCGACCTGTTTCCCGTCAGCGGCGGTGTGGCGGGCATCGCCATCGATGCCTCGGACGAGGCCGACCTGCGCCAGTCGCTCGACAGCTACGTCGCTGCGCACGAAGCCTGGCTCGGCAAGACCGGGGAGGCGGTGATATCGTTCGGCGAGGATCAGCGCCTGCGCAGTTTCAACCCGGCCTTCGTCGATATGTTCGGATTCGACAAGAGCTGGCTGCGCAGCGGCCCCAGTCACGCCGAACTGCTCGACCGCCTGCGCGAAACCGACCAGCTCCCGCCAAATGCCGACTACAAGGCGTTCAAGGCGGCGGAGTTGGATCGCTACACGAACTGGCCGGCGGAAGTGCCGGAGGAGTTGTGGACCCTGCCCAACGAGAAGATCTTCCGCGTGGCCCGGATGCGCGACGCAGAAGGCGGCATCAGCATCCTGTTCTCCGACGTGACCGACCGCATGACGCTGAAGTCTCGCCTCGGCACGCAGATCAATGTCCAGAAGGCGACGCTGGACAAGCTCGCCGAAGGCATCGCCGTGTTCGGGACGGATGGTCGCCTGAAGCTGCACAATTCCGCTTTCGCCCGGCTCTGGAACCTCGACGAAGGCGAGCTGGAAGGCGATCCGCGTTTCTCCGAGCTGATCGAGATGTGCCGTCCGCTCTACCACGATGCGGAATTCTGGTCGGGGTTGAAGGCGCGTGCGACCGATCCCAACCCGGACGTGCGTCGCCACGTGGATGGGGAGATCACCTGTTCCGATGACCGCGTGCTGCGCTGGCTGTCGCGTCCCCTGCCGGACGGGGCGACCCTGATCGCGTGGGACGACGTGACGGCGTCGCGCCGTACGGAACGCGCCTTGCGCGAACGCGCCGAAGCGCTGGAGGAAGCCGACCGCATGAAGAGCGAGTTCGTCGGCCATGTCTCCTACCAGCTGCGCACCCCGCTCACGACCATCGCGGGCTATAGCGACTTTCTGCAGAATGGCGGCGCGGGCGAGCTGACCGACAAGCAGAGCGAATATGTCTTCGCCGTGCAGAGCGCGTCGGAAGACCTCGCCAAGGCGATCGACGACATTCTCGACATCGCCGCGATCGAGGCGGACAAGCTCGATCTCGAACTGGGCGACGTTCACATCCATCAGCTGCTCGACCACGCGCTCGATTACGTCGCGACCAAGGCGGAGGATACGCGCATCACGCTCGACCTCGTCTGCGACGAGGAAATCGGCGTGGTCAGGGCGGACGAAACGCGGTTGAAGCAGGTCGTCTACAATCTGCTGACCAATGCGTTGCGCTTCACCAAGCCGGGCGGGCTGATCGAATTGGGCGCGGAGCGCTCCGCCGCGGGGGGGCTACGCATTTGGGTGCGCGACACGGGCGTCGGCATTCCGATCGACAAGCAGGCGGCCGTGTTCGAGAGTTTCGAAAGCTCGCGCGGCGGCGTCGGCCTGGGCCTGACCCTGGTGCAGCGCATCATCGACCGTCATGGCGGCTGGGTCGAGCTGGACAGCGTGGAAGGGCAGGGCACGCACGTGTCCTGCTACCTGCCGCGCGAAAGCTCCGTGGACGCCGCCCATCCGGAACTGTTCGAGGTCGTCAACGGCTGAGCTTTGCGGCGACACGGCTGATTCGGGCCAGGCTTACATCCGCCGCGTTGGCAAAAAGGGGCAGGCCATGAATGCGACGGTGACACGTCTTCTGATCCTGTGCGGATTGACGATATACGGTCTCTGGGGGCTCGGTCCGATGGCGTCTGCCCAGATGCAAGGTCCCGACCGGTCATCTGCCGCCATCTCGGACGATGCTTTGACCGAGTTCGTGAAGACCGCCATGGCGAAATTCGGAGTGCCGGGTGCGGCTGTTGTCGCATTCGATGCGGACGGCGTGACCTATGCCAAGGCCTTCGGCCGCGCCGACGCTTCGGGGCGGGCCGTGACCTTGGACACGCCGTTCCAGCTCGCCTCTGTCAGCAAATCCTTCGTGGCGTTGATATTGATGCAGATGGTGGGCGAAGACCGGCTGTCCCTGGATGACCCGGTCACGCTCCACCTGCCCGAGCTTTCCGGCGAGAGCGTCGTCGACTGGTCCGGCGTCACCATTCGGCATCTGCTTAGCCACCGCAGCGGATTGTCGACATTCGACGGCAATCGCTGGCAATCCGCGCAGTCGGATTCGCTGGAGGACGTCATTGGACAGATAGCGGAACTGACGCCGCATGCGGAGCCTGGCGAAGCCTTCCAATATTCCAACGCCAACTATATCCTTGCATCGGCCGTGATCGAGCGCGTGGGCGGACAGCCCTTCGAACGCGCGATCACGGCGAGGATCTTCGAGCCGCTGGATATGCGAAACAGCTACGTCCAGCGCTCCACTCGGCCGACCGTGGCCGAAGCGGCCGGCTTCCGCCAATGGTACGGTCGCGCCGTAGAGCGCCCTTTCCTACAGTCGCGCGCGATGATGGGAGCAGGCGGCGTGGTTTCCAGCGCCCGTTATCTCGCGGCCGTGGCACGGGAAGACCCCGCCATCGTACCGCCGGGTGCGTCCGCAGACCTTTTTCGCACCGTGTTGCCGGTCACGGGGTTTGAATGGAGCTACGGACTGGGCTGGCAGCGCGCCGAAGAAGCGGGCCGAACGGTCATCTATCACAGCGGCCTCAACCCGGGCATCGCCACCCATGCCGCCTTTCTGCCGGACAGCGGAACGGGTGTCGTGGTTCTGACCAACCTTTCCGGCAGCCTGACGGCGGACGTGCCGCATGCCGTCTCCCGGAAAGCGCTGGGCTTGCCGACGGGACCGATCGCGCCGAGCGGCAACCTCAAGGTTTTGCTCTGGGCGATAACGGGGCTGGCTATAGTGCTCTGCCTCGGTGCGCTGAACGCTCTCAGAGTGATGCTGAGCGCATATGAGGTTCACGGCGGCTTCGATATTGGACAGACGCTGCGGCTCATCGTTCCGACCGTCGTGCTTTGTGGGTTGGCCTATGCGTTGCTCGGTCTCGTGCCGATGAGCAATGGTGCGCCCCTTTCGGCCATTCGCGTCTTCCAGCCCGACGCCTGGTTGGCCCTGGTGGTCGGCGGCGTATCGGCATTGGCATGGGCGCTGTTGCGATGGATCTCGTTCGTGCGCACGCGTCGGAGCGTTCCGACGAGGCCCATCGCCTGACCGCGGCCCTTGCCACGAGGCGCTCCAGCGTTTAAGCGCCCGCTTCCCTGATCCCTTCCAGATTTGAGTCCCGCCAATGGCCCGCGTTACCGTTGAAGATTGCGTCGAGAAGATCCCGAACCGGTTCGATCTCGTTCTGCTCGCCGCGCACCGCTCCCGCAATATTTCCGCCGGGGCGGGCCTGACCGTCGATCGCGACAACGACAAGACGCCCGTCGTGTCCCTGCGCGAGCTCGCCGAGGGCAATCTCGACTTGGAAGACCTGCGCGAAAGCCTCGTCTCCAACCTGCAGCGCGTCATCACCGACGACGACATGCCGGACGAGACTCCGGACGAGTCCACGCCTGTGCTCGCGCTGGAGCATGGCGAGAGCAAGCAGTCCGAAATGTCCGAAGCCGACCTGCTGCGCGCACTACAGGGCGACCGCGACAACGATAGCTCGACCCGCTTCTAGCCGGCTCCGGACATCGCTTATTTCGCAAAGCCATCGGCCCTCGCCGGTGGCTTTTGCCTATTTGCAAGGCTAGACGGGGCGGCGTGAACGATCACACGCCCATCATGCCTGCGCCGCAGACCGCGCAGCAGAGCTATCTGCGCCAGTTCGAGCTGGTCGAGCGGGTCAAGGCCTACGATCCGTCCGCCGACGAGGCGCTGATCAACAAGGCCTACATCTTCACCGTGCAGGCGCACGGGTCCCAGAAGCGCCATAGTGGCGACCCCTATTTCGCCCATCCGATCGAAGTGGCGGGCATCCTCGCCAACCTGCACCTCGACGTGGCCTCCATCTGCACGGCTCTGTTGCATGACGTGTTGGAGGATACGGACGTCACCTATGACGAACTGGCGGAAATGTTCACGCCGGAGATCGCCGAGCTGGTGGACGGCGTGACGAAGCTCTCCCAGATCGAGCTGAGCCCGTCCGCCACCAAGGAAAGCGCGCAGGCCGAGAACTTCCAGAAATTCGTCCTCGCCATGAGCAAGGATGTCCGCGTGCTGCTGGTCAAGCTGTGCGACCGGCTGCACAATATGCGCACCCTGCAATATCATCCCCGGCAAAGTTCGCGCGAGCGCATCTCCCGCGAGACGATGGAGATCTACGCTCCGCTGGCCCGGCGCATCGGGGTGGACCGCATCTGTTCGGAACTGGAGGACCTGTCCTTCCGCCATCTCAACCCCAGCGCCTATGAGGGCATCACCCGCCGCCTGGACGAATGGCGGTCCGAGCAGGGCGAGGCGATCAGCGAGGTCTCGACCGCTCTACGCAACCTGTTCGACAAGCACGACGTGACGGTTCGCATCTATGGGCGGGAGAAGCGCCCTTTCGCCATCTGGCGCAAGCTGCAACGCCAGGGCATCAGTTTCGACGACGTGGCCGACCTCTACGCCTTCCGCATCCTGACGGAGGAGGTAGAGGCCTGCTACCGCGTGCTCGGCATCCTGCACCAGCACTACCGCGCCGTGCCCGCCCGCTTCCGCGACTTCATCAGCGTGCCCAAACCCAATGGCTATCAGTCGTTGCACACGACCATCCGCACGCCGGACAATCGCCGCGTGGAAATCCAGATCCGCACGGAGCGGATGGAGGATGTGGCGCAACGCGGCGTGGCCGCGCACTGGGCCTACAAGGATCAGTCCTACGCCTACGATCCCGAACGGGCGGAGGCGTCGGGGGGCGATCCGCTGATGCGCATCCGGCCGCTGGTCGAGATCATGGAGCAGTCCGGCAATGCGGCGGAGTTTCTCGAACACGCCAAACTGGAGATGTTCACCGATCAGGTCTTCACCTTCACGCCCAAGGGTCGGCTGATCCCGTTGCCGCGCGGGGCGACGGCGCTGGACTTCGCCTATGCCGTCCATACCAAGGTGGGCGACACGGCGATCGGAGCCGTTGTGAACGGCCGCGACGTTCCCCTGCGCACGCGGCTCGTCAATGGTGACGTGGTCAAGATCGTGCGCGGCGGCACGGCGGAGCCGCAGGAGGGTTGGGAGAACATGGTGGTGACGGGCAAGGCCCGTTCCGCCCTGCGTCGTCTGACCCGCGACGGCGAAGTCGAGGAGTTTCGCCGCATTGGCGCGCTGCACGCTGAGTATGCTTTTAAGCGTGAGAACCAAATTTTCAGCGAGGGAGCTCTAGACGATGCGGTCAAGCGCATGGGTCTGTCTGAAGTCGGGGATATCTACGAACGGCTGGGCCGGGGCGACCTGTCCATGGACGGCTTCATCAAGACGGTCTTCCCGGCGCTCAAGGACCGCGACCCGGACGCGGAAATGGCGAATCGCGACCTGATCGAGGATCGCACCGCGCAGCTCTACGTCAAGGGCGACGGGGTGCGTGCGGGCGTCGGCCTGCATCTCATGCCCTGCTGTTCGCCCATTCCGGGCGACCGCATCATCGGCATGCCGTCGGTGCGGGGCGGGATCGACATCCACACGATCGACTGCGAAGAACTCGCCAAGCTGGACGATCAGCATGAACACTGGATCGATCTGGGCTGGCGGCGGGCGGCGGAAACGGCCGTGTCCACGGCGCGCATCACGGCGACTGTGCAGCACGTTCCGGGCGCGCTGGCCGACGTGACGCGCATCATCGGCGAAAGCGACGGTAACCTCATCAACATCAAGACCTTGCAGCGGAGCCCGGCCTTCTTCGACATGCTGCTCGACCTGGAAGTGCGGGACGACCGCCACCTTTTCGCGATCATTGCCGCGCTGCGCACTTCGACCTATGTGGTCGCCGCCGACCGGACCCGGTCGCTGGTGGACAAGGACGCAAAGGATGACGCCCCGACATGATGACGACCGACGAGGTGCTGGACGTATTCCGCCAGGCGGGCGCGCTGCTGGAAGGGCACTTCATCCTGTCCTCGGGCCGCCGTAGCCCGGTCTTCCTGCAAAAGGCGCTGATCTTCCAGAACCCGCGCCTCACCGCCAAGCTCTGCTCGGCGCTGGCCGGCCTGGTGGACGACGCGCTGGACGCGTTGCCGGACATCATCGTCGCGCCCGCCATGGGCGGCGTCATTCCGGGCTACGAGATGGCGCGTCAGCTGGACCTCGACTCCATGTTCATGGAGCGCGAAGACGGCGAGTTCACCCTGCGTCGCGGTTTCTCGCTGGAACCGGGTCAGACCGTGCTGATGGTGGAGGACATCGTCACCACCGGGCTATCGTCCCGCGAGACCATCTCCGCCATCACCAAGGCGGGCGGAACCGTGGTGGCGGGATGCTGCCTGTTCGACCGGTCGGGCGGGGAGGCGGATATCGGCGTGCCGCTCATCAGCCTCGCGGCAAAGCGCTTTCCGGATTACGACCCGGACGAGCTGCCGCCCGAACTGGAGGCGATGAAGCCCATTAAGCCGGGCAGCCGGGGCCTGTCGTGACGGCGGAGCCTGCCGAGCTGCGCCTCGGCGTCAACATCGATCACGTCGCGACGCTGCGCAATGCGCGCGGCGGCGCTCATCCCGACCCGGTCGATGCGGCTGTCACTGCCATCGAGGCGGGCGCGGACGGCATCACGGCGCACCTACGCGAGGACCGACGGCACATCACCGACGCCGACATGGACCGTCTCGCCGCGTTCTGCGAAGACCGGGGAGTTCCGCTCAACATGGAACTGGCCGCGACCGAAGAGATGGTCGCCATCGCCGAGCGGCTGAAACCGCATGCGGCCTGCCTCGTCCCCGAACGGCGCGAGGAAAGGACGACGGAAGGCGGGCTGGACGTTGCCGGGCAGCACAATCGCCTGGTGCCGATGATCGCGCGTCTGGCCGAAGCGGGCTGTCGCGTGTCGCTCTTCATCGAAGCGCGCCCCGAGCAGGTC
>JBATXP010000128.1:0-14009 GCA_049673465.1 Litorimonas sp. | reverse complement strand
ATCCAGAGCTACGATGCGGAGAGAGCCCGTCAGCTCATCATTCGCACCCGGGATGGCGGCCTGAGCTGGGACGAGGTCCCTCTGACGGAGAATGCCGACGCCCGCCAGTTCGGCATCGGTTTCATCGACGACCAGCATGGCTGGGTCGGAACACTGGCGGGCGGATTCTACACCGACGATGGAGGCGAGAGCTTTTCCGAAGCGCCGATTGCACGCGCCGCCAACAAGTTCCAGATACTTCGGGGCGAGGACGGCACGGCAGATCGCGTCTATGCCATTGGAACGGAGCTTCAGACCCTGGACCTGTCCGACTTGAAACGATGACGCCCACCCCGCTGGAAGACGGCTTTCGGTCAGCAGCCAACTCCATCAGGCGGCCTGCGGAGATGGTGCTAGACCCAGGATGAGCGTGTCGAACAGGATCACAGGCCGTCGCAGATAGGCCGATCCTTGAAACACCGCGTGGGGTCGTAGGTCTCCACGGCTTGAACGAAGTCCGTCCAGGCTTCCGCCTTCCGGCTCTGGCTGGAAACGATATGGCTCGGAGACAGCCCCATCGGCTCCAGCCCGTCCATCAGGCTGACAGCCGAATGTTTCGCGTAGAAGCCTGTCGCCTCGTAAGGACTGACATAGTGTCCGGACTGCAGAACCAGCCGCGCATCGGGATCATACGTTACCAGCACCTGTGACGCGTCCGAGGTCGGGATCATCATGAGCTCCAGGCCGGCCACAGTCTGCCTGTCAGCGACGGTGAGGATATCGATGATGCCGTCTTCGGCACCGCGAATGTCGGTCAGCCGGCTAAGCGTGTGCGGCGTGACGACCAGGGTCGCCGTCTCGGCCAGTGCGTCCTCGATACCGGCCAGTTCTTCCGCCTGATGGTCTGCGACCACCGCATATCGCAAAGGCTGCCGATCGCCAGTGTCTTCCCTGTAGGCCTTCAGCCTGTCCGACAGACCGGCATGCGTGCCCACGGCGACCAGCCCCTCCGTCGTCGGAAAGAATGTGGTGTAGGACTCGCCCATGCCAACGTGAAAGGCCGTGCCGTTCCAATCGTCGACCGTCATCTCCGACTGATCCACGCGCGACGGTTCCTCGACGACCCCCCTGTCGACCTTGAAGGCTTTCCGGTCCCGCCGGTCATTGACCCTCACCCCTCTGGCGAAACTGAAGAATAGCGGGTCACGGTTCGCGTAGACGCTGAACTCGCGGGCGACGGCCACCCCGTCCTCGACGGTATGATGGTCGTAAGTGTAGAATACGGTGATGTCGGGAGACACGGTCCGGGTCATCTTTCGGATGAAGCCCGTATCGTTTTCGACATAGACCATCATCGGCACGGAACCGTCCATCGGGAGCTCCACGACGGAGTGCCGGGACCCCAGCCACATTGCCTGCCTGGCCAATCTTGCCGTCTCCGGATTCGATGCGAGCTTCATGGCGAGCAGGACATCCGACGCGCGTGTCTGGTCGTTGTGCCGCGCCGTGAAATCGGCGGCACCCTGGGGCTCGTAACTGTTCGCGCCGTAATCTATGAAGAGCGCCTCTCCGTCGGCCACGATCGATCGGCCGTGATAGGTGTTCGTACCGATCAGGGTCACATATTCCGACGTGGCGCGTTCCCCCTGCAGATCGAACACGTAGTGGCGACGCTGCGCCGTCATTTCGTGGAAATCGGGGCCGTAATCATGAGACCTGAATGCCTCCCGCCGGTCCTCTTCCATGCGGATGGTCCGGGCCCTGAGCAGCCTGTCCGTGGAATAGGCATCCTCGACACGGTCGATCGTCTCGTCGAGGGACAAGGCGGTCTGGGCATGACTCAGGCCGGTGGAGCCCAGCAGGGCCGAAAGACAGACGGTTGACGCCAAGAAACGCATGAGGATCTCCGAATTACGTATTCTGACGTAGTTAGAGCCACGCTTGTGTTACGTCAATAGACGTATATAACCCCGCTCATGAAGAATGGCACACCGACAGCGGCCGAGACGATTGCCCTGCAGATCCTCTGGGACCGCGGCGTTGCGACGGCTCCGGAATTGCACGAGGAAATCTGCAAATCCGGCAAAGTCGGGTACACGACCGTGCTGAAACGCCTCCAACGCATGGAAGAAAAAGGGCTGGTCGTCCGGGTCGCCAAGAAAGGTCGTGCCATCAGCTACAAGGCCACCCGGAAACCCGAAACGACGCGAAAGACGCTCGTGTCGCGATTGATCAGACAGGCCTTCGGCGATTCCCCGAACGCGCTCATCCAGCACGCGATATCGGAGCACGACCTGTCGTCGGAGGACATCGCCCAGTTGCGCGAGCTGCTCGACCGCATCGACCCTGGGACCGGACGGTGAGTGAGAGCCTGCCGGGACTGGGCGCACTCAGTCACGCCCTGCTCCACAGCACGTGGCAAATCGCCATGATATGCGCGGCGGTGTGGGTGTCGTTGAGGCTACTTCCGAAAGACCGTTCCGGCCTGAGATACTGGATCGCCATGTCCGGGATCGGTCTGATTCCCGTCGCGTTCGTTTTGACGACGCTCGGGTTTGACACCGACGCCGCATCGCCGCGTCCCTTGGCGGGCGAGTTCCCCATGTCTCTGTCGCCGACATTTTTCGTGTCGCTCTGGCTGCTGAGCTGCCTGTATGGGAGCGGCCGGCTATTGCACGATGTTGCAGCCGTGCGACGCCTCCTCGGCTTGCCATTCGGAGAGCCTGACCCGGCTTTGATCCACCGCCTGGACCGGATATGCGCCCTTCTTGGCGTGACCCGGACCATCGAACTGAGGATCTCAAGTCAGGTTCGCTCGGTCTGCACCGTCAGGTCTCTGAGGCCCGTCATCTTCGTGCCCCTGAAATGCTTGACAGGTCTGTCTAGCGACGAACTCTCCGCCGTGCTGGCGCATGAACTCGCCCATATCAGACGGCATGATGTCCTGTGGGCCTGGGTCCGGTCAATTTTGCGGGTCCTCTTCTACTACCATCCGTGCACTCACTATCTAATCGAGACGGCACGGCGCGAAGCGGAGTTTTCCTGCGATGCGCTTGCAATCCGGTCGGGCGCGTCTCCGCACACGCTTGCGAAGGCATTGGTCGGTCTGGGGCTTTCCGACACCAACGCGCTCGTCCAGAGCGCTCCGGCCTCGAGACTGTCGGAGCTGGAACTGCGCGTCGAAAGACTGACGGGGATAAAACGGTCAGATGGCTACCGACAGCGACCGCCGAAACGCCTGACGCGGTCGGCCTGGGGCCTCGCTCCCCTGACCATGGCCGCCATCTTTGCCCTGATCGCCTTCGAGCGACCTGTCGCCCACGATACGCAGCAGCGATCCGCCATGAATTACGAGGCGCTGGTCGCGTTCAAGGATGCGGTGTGCCTCCAGATCAAAAAGGACGACCTGTACTGGAACCAGACCTACGACCAGGGCGGCCCCGTCGAAATCACCTTGGCAAGCAATGCCATATCGATGAACAGCGTTCCCTTGCCGGAAGACACCCAGTCCGCCCTTCGCCCTCTTTTCGACCAGTTGGATGTGGGAAAAGCCGATAGGGTGTCCGTCCGCTATTATCACGAAGATATAGAGCTCACCGTCTCTGCGCCCGAACCCTCCGGGTCTGCCAAAGCCGTCTCCTACAGGACGATGTCCGGCAGCACCCAGATCACGCGCGTCTCGAAGACGACACACCATCATGCCTGAGCAGAAGCGGACCGTGATCACTCCGGTAACGCGCCGATCCTTTCCAAACCGGGCCATGCGGGACCTCTCACGAGGCGCGATCCTGTGTTCGGCCATTCTCGCCTCGGCTATCGGCCTTAACGCATGCACATCCGTCGGGGCACACGCGGCCTCCCCATCTGTCGACGCGGAATCCCGCAAATCCAGTGTCGAGCTTCGACTGCCTCGATCCGGCAGTGTCTCGGATTTCGAAGACCGGGTCCAAACAGCCCTTTCGGATAAAGTCGCGCCAGGATTGGTCTTCGTGGTCATGGACGAAGACCGGGTCGTCTTCTCGAAAGGCTACGGTTACGCCGACATCGAACGCCGGATACCGGCCACGCCCGACACGATCTTCCCGCTCGGATCGATTAGCAAGACCTTCATCGGAACAGCGGCGGCCATCGCGCATCATGATCAGGACATCGACCTTGAAGCCCCGATCTCCGACTATTTGTCATTTGTCATCGATGACCCGCGCAGCGAAGCGCACATATCCTGGCTTCACCTCGCGACGCATACATCCGGGATCATCGACCATGATCCCGCATATGAAGACGCCTATGCCATCGGCTCGGATGTGCACCCCCTATCGCTCTCCGATTTCCTTCGCGCCTATCTTGCAGAGGGCGGGTCTTCATACGACGCGTCGGCGAACTTCTCCGGGCACGCACCGGGTGCAGCCTATAACTATTCGAATATCGCCTCCGGACTCGCTGCGCTGGCCCTCGGTGACGGGACCGGCATCCCATTCGAAGACTATAGCCGGGAGACGATATTTATGCCGTTGGGCATGGACTCGACAGTCTGGTTTCTTCCACAGGCCGACAGGGCGCGGGTCGGCACACTCTATGAACGTGACGATGAGGGTTTCTCGGCCTATCCGCCCTATGCGCTGGCAACATGGCCGGATGGCGGGCTGAGAACGACGGCCAGAGACCTCTCCCGCTATCTTCTGGCCTTCATGAACTCGGGGACCGTGGACGGGAAACGGGTTTTCGACAAGGGCGCCGTCGATCTGGCGCTTGGCGGTCTCGACATGTCGGAGGTTGATGACGTTCCCGACAAGGATGTTTCCAACGGTCTCTTCTGGGGTATGAGCAAGGCCCCCAACGCGCTGCAAGCCCGCCCCCTTGTCGGTCATAACGGCGTCGACCCGGGCATATGGACGCTGATGCAGTTCGACCCCGTGACGGAGCGTGGCGTCATCGCGATCGCCAATGCCGACATGGATAGCCGCGAGACGATGGTCGCTTTCTACTCTCTGGCATACCGCCTGTTCCTGACGGACTTTCCCGAGACCGCGGCAACCCCTGAGCTCTCCCCGGCTCCGCATCAGATTGGGCGAAGACGATGACGGACCCAGATCGCGGGGCTTGAGAGCGTCGGTCAAGTTCTATCCGACTAACGGATACGAGTCTCGATCTGGCTTTCGAGCTAATTGGCACCGAGTTTGCCGGTCAGTGGAGTGAGGGCAATCAAGCGTGGATTGGACGCTGGAGCCAGGACAACGAAACCTTCCCGCTGATTGGCCTGCCCCCATGCGGTGGTCCACCCGCTAAGTTAGAGCCCGGCGGTTAGGGTCGCCCATCCGGGTCGACCGGAACGCAGTGTAGGTCGGGCCGGATGGGCGAGGCAAGGTCGTTTTGGGGGCTGGTGGTCAGTCGCCCAGCGAGCTGTGCGGCCGGACCGTGTTGTAGGGCTCTCGCCTGCGCTCGATCAGGATCTCGGTTTCCTTTAAGCTATAGAAGATTTCTCCATTCAGGAGCTCGTCGCGGAGCCTGCCATTGCAGCTTTCATTGTATCCGTTCTCCTATGGCGAGCCGGGCTCGATAAACAGGGGGGTCACATCGATCCGGCCTAGCCAACCCCGCACGGCCTGGGCCGTGAACTCGGCGCCATTGTCAGTGCGGATGTGCTCGGGCACTCCTCTCTGCGTACACAGGTCTGTCAGAACTGCCAGCCCGTCGTCGTGCTTGAGATTCCTCCGCACGTGAATGGCGAGGCACTCCCGCATGTGCTCGTCGATGACGGTCAGCATGCGGAACGCGCGGCCATCATGCGTGCAGTCCGACACGTCGTAAGACCAGACGTGTCCTGCGTGCTGCGGCGATAACCCCCGGATGAAGTCCGGGGCAGGCTCCCCGACCATACTGCTCCGCGAGGCTGACCGAGAACCTTGCAGGCGCGACGCTCGGAGACCCCGAGCACGTCGCGCACATGGTCCACGGCCAGCCGACGACGCGCTGGGTCTAGGACTTTCCCTCGACCCTCCGGCTTCGCCTTCGACCTATAAAATCATGGCATCAAGTGTCAGATCGGAGACAGCCTTGCGGAGCCTGAGGTTCTCCTTCTCCAGCGCCTTCAGACGACGCGCCTGGTCGACTTTCAAACCGCCAGACTAACGTCGCCAACGGTAATGAGTCTGGACTGATATCCCAAGAGACCGGCAGACCATGCCAGTCTTCTCGCCAGCGGCCAGACTCACTTCGTTCGTTATGCCCGATCCACCGGATCGGCCATCGCCTCACCACGCAACTTCGCGATGATCTGTTCAGGTTCTCAGTCCGTAGCCTCGAATGGCTCCCACCCCCCGCCGAGAGAGCGGTATACCGCGATCTGCGAAATTAGGGCGCTTTGACGTTTAGCCGCAAGCTCCGCTTTGAGCCCCGTGAGGCGGCGACTGGCCTGCAGCATGGGAAGAAGCGAGTCATTGCCGGTCCGATAACGCAACTCCGCCAAATCCCTGGCCGCTTCCCTGTCAGAAACCGCCGTTTCGAGACTATCGATTTCCTTTTCGGTGAAGACGTAATTCGACAATGCGGACTCGACCTCACCCAAGGCGTCGAGGACCACCTTGCGGTAGGTCAGGTCTGCTTCCGAGACCTGGCTTTCCGCAAGCCTGATCTCCCCGCGGGTCCGGCCCGCATCGAAGACGGGCCAGTTCATGATGGCCCCCACGGACCAGGTTCGACTGGCCGTATCGACCAGATCCTCGACAAAGCCGGATTGCAGCCCACCCGCTCCCGTCAGCGCGAAGCTCGGATAGAGGTCGGCTGTCTCCACCCCGATCGTTTCGGTTGCGGCGGCAAGCCGTCGCTCGGCCGCGACAATATCCGGTCGGCGTTGGAGTAGCTCGCTCGGCAAACCGATCGGAATCGGGGCGCTCGACATGGGGAGATCTGCACTGGCCAATAATGGTGCCATGACCTGCGCGGGCGTCTGCCCGGTCAGCACGCCAAGTCGCGCGGCCAGGACGCGCTGTGCGCCGATGAGTCCGTTCTGGCTGGCCCGCAACTCGCTCAGATCGGCGCGGGCCCGGACCACGTCGAAGTTCGAGCCGAGACCTTGCCCTTCGAGGTTTTCGGTCAGCTCCAATGTGCGCTGCAGGAGTGAGACGTTCTCTTCCGAGATCTCATATTGCGCCTGCAATCCGCGCAGCTCCGCATAGGCGGTCCCGACTTCGGCGAAGACGGCGACCATGGCGGCCCTGCGGTCGTTATCACTCGCCTCGACTCGACGGTCCGCGGCGGCGGTCTGACGGTCGATCTTGCCGAACAGGTCGAGTTCCCATCGTAGGCTTGCACCGAGATCGAAGAGGTTCTGCAAGGCGGGCGCGCCGGGCGGCGGGCCGAAGCCAAGAGCCGTCTCGCTACCCCGAAGACGCTGTGCCCCGGCCGTAGAGTTCACATTGGGAAGGCCTCGCAAGGAGACAAGCTGCCGCGACAAACGCGCCTGCTCCACACGGTTTAGCGCGAGCGCGATGTCCAGGTTCTCGCGCGCTGCCGTTTCGATCAGCTCGGTCAGGACGGGATCGTCGTAACGCGCCCACCAGGCCGCCTCGACGGCGATGCCGGGCGACAGGCGCGCGGCATCCATCCTCGCCATATCGCTGAGGTCGATCGCCACGGTTGGCGGTCCAGCATAATCCGGACCGACGGTCTGGCAGGCGGAGAGGACAGCTGCGCAACCGCAGAGCATGAGGGAACGGTAGGTCATGCCGGCACGCCCTCCCGTGAAACGTCGAGTTCGGTCGATCGCCGCGCGGTCTCCCCCCGTTTCGATTTTATGCCGAAGAATAGGCTGTAGAGCACGGGCGTGAAACCGAGCGAGATGAAGAATGTCCCGATTCCGAGACCGAAGGCGATCGCCACGGCCATGCCGTAGAACAGAACATCCTTGAACAGAATTAGCGGCAGAAGACCGATGATCGTGGTAATGGTTGCCATGAGGATCGGTCGGAGGCGTCGTGAACACGCATTGATGAGCGCGTCCAATCGCTCCGCATTCGACGCGTCCTCGTCCAATTCGTCTTGCTGAATATCGATCCGGTCCACCAGAACGATGGAATTATTGATGATAATGCCCATCAGAGCGTAGAGGCCGAGGATCACCATGAAACCGAAGTCGGCCCCCATGAGCAGCAGGCCGGGCGCCGCACCGATGATGACGAAGGGCAGGCAAAGCAGCAAGATGATCGGGCGACGGAAGCCGTTGAACTGCGCGACCAAAGCCAGAACGATCAGGGCGAGCACGATGGGTCCCGTCGCGGCGAGCGCGGCATTGGTACTGGCGGTCTCGTCCAATATGCCGTCGAACTCCACGAAGTGGCCCGGCTCCAGCTCCGCATTGAGAGCGTCGATCTTGGGCTGCAGCAATGGGGCCATGTCCTCGGGCGTCCGCAACATGTTGCGACCCTCTACGGTTACGGTGCGAACAAGGTCCTCGCGTTGGATGAAGGTGAAGCCGGGTGTGCGTTCTAGCGTGGCGACCTGTGAGAGCGGCACGGACGCGCCGGTGATGCGACTATAGACGGCGAGCGAACGCAGGCGGTCGATGGAGCTGCGTTCGTCCTCCTGACCTCGCAAGATGATCGGTAGAACTTCATCCCCTTCCCGGATCTCACCCACAGGCGCGCCCTCGACATAGCCCGCCAGTGTCTGGGCGATATCGGTGGATGTCACCCCTGCCCGCCTGGCCTCGGCCTGATCGATGACGACATCGAGCTGCTCCGCGCGTTCATACCAATCCGACCAGACGTCGATCATGTCGGGCACATCCAGCAGGATCCGTTCGAGTTCCTTGGACTTCTCGACAATGTAATCCGCGTCTGGTCCGCGCATCTGCACCTGGATCGTGTTGGTGTCGGCTGGCCCCAGGAACATGCGCGAGACACGGGCATTGACGTCCGGAACCCGTGCCCGGAAATCGTTTCGCAGTTGCGGTATGATGGCCTCGGCGGTTTGAATGTCCTCGACATTGATCAGCATGAACCCGCGGTTCGGGGCCGGATCGATGGGAGTCAGCGAGAGCACGAAGCGAGGGCCGCCAAATCCGACATAGCTCACGACGTCTTCGACGCTGGGATAGCTGTCCTTGTCGGTCACGATGGCAGCCAGACGTTTCATCCGCTCCTCCGTGACCCGCGCCGTCACATCGGCCGGGGCGTCGACATAAACGAGCAGTTGCGCGCGGTCGCTATCGGGAAAGAAGCGGTTGGGCACCTGACCCATGAGGTATCCGCCGAACCCGAACAGGCCGATCATGAAAATTACATAGATCCAGCGCAGTCTGATGATGAAGCGAAGCACGCCCCCATAGACATTTTCGAGCGTGCCGAAGATCGACCCCATGATCCGAGCACGCAGACCCTTCCCGGCGGTCTCTTCGGATGGCTTCTTGATGAAGCGGTGGCAGAGCGTCGTCGTGACCGTCATGGCGAAGAGCCATGACACGGACAGCGCGATCATGATGACGAGCGTGATGGAGCGCGTATATTCCGACGACGCCGTCTGCGCGATCAGGAGCGGCAGGAAGACCGCGATTGTGGTGAAGGACGAGGCAAGAAGCGGCAGCGCCAGCTCGCGGGAGGTCGCTTTCAATGCCTCGTCCCGGTCGCCGAGCTCGCCCAGCCTGCGCTGGAAGTCCTCGGCGACGACAATGCCGTTATCGACGAGCAAGCCCAATGAGATGATCAGGGTCGCAAGGCTCATGCGCTCCAGCGGCATCCCGAACAGGCCCATAATGCCGAGTGTCGCAAGGATAACGCCCGGAATGATCGCGCCGACGATCAGACCGACCCGCAAGCCGAGAAACAGGATTACCACGCCGAGCACGATGGCGAGCGTCTGCAGCATGTTGATCGACACACCATAGACGGTCGTTTCGACCTGGTCGGCCTGCCAGGTGATGACATCGAGGTTCAGCCCTACAGGCAGTTCGGCCCGGATCTCGGCGATGAGGGGCTCGGCGCGCTTCGCAAAATTGATGACCGACTCTTCCTGCTGCATCGAGACCGAGAGAACGAGGCTCTCCTCGCCATTGAAGAACGCCTTGTCGCGCGGTGGATCTAGATAGCCTCGGGTGACGGTCGCGATATCGCCAAGGCGGACGACACCGTTATCGCCTTGCGTCTGGATCAGAAGATCGGACAGAGCATCGACGTCCGGAATGTCGCCACTCGGCCGGATCAATAATGCGGTGTCACCGATGTCGATCTGCCCGCCTGGACGGATGATGTTCTGCGTCGAAAGCGCAGCAGAAAGGCTCGCTGGCGTTACGCCGCTCTGAGACAGGACGGCATTGTCGTACTCGACGAAGATGCGCTCTTCCTGCGAGCCAAGGATTTCTACCTTTTTAAGCCCATCCAGGACCAGCAGACGGTCGCGGACATGCTGCGCGTAGTCATAGCTTTCTCCAAGGCCGTAATCGTCGCCCCACAGGGCGAGCGTGATGACGGCCACGTCCCCGAAGTCATCGATAATGTTGGGGGGCAAGGTCCCTTCAGGCAATCGTTCCCGGCTTTCCTCGACGGTTTCCGCAAGCTGATCGAAAATGCCTTCGAGGTCGGTGTACTTGTCTTCCACGATCGCATGGATGATCGACGTTCCGCCCATCGATGTCGACTTGACCTCCTTGAGTTCCGGGAGAGTGATGATCGCTTCCTCGAGCGGCTTGGTGATCAACATTTCGACCTGTTCGGCATCGAGTCCCGGATAGGTCGTGACCACGACGGCGTCGCGCACGAGGATGGCCGGGTCTTCGCGTGCCGGGAGGTTGAAATAGGACACGATGCCGAAGATCATCAGGATGACGGCCACGAGAAAGACGACCGGCTGGTTCCGGAACGCAAGGGCTGAGAGGTTCATGATCCGAGCCGCCAACTACTGATTGAACCGGGCGGTCACGCCGTCGATTCCGCTGGTCCGAACCGTTTCGCCCACACGGAGAAGGCTGACACCCTTGGCCACGATGACGTCACCCGGAGCGAGGCCCGACAGGACCTCCACGCCTTGGCTTGAGACGTCGCCGAGAGACACTCTGCGCGCGACAAGGCTCCCGCCTTCTGGATCGACGATCATGACCTCGCCCTGATTACCGGACACGGGACGATAAGCCGTGAGCGGGATTCGCAGGACTTGCCCTTCCGCATTGCGGGTCAACTGCAGCTCGGCACGCTGTCCGGATCGCAGTCCTTCGGTATTATCTTTCAGCGACAGCGTAACAGGATAGAGGCCTGCGGCATTGGCGCTGCTGCCCATCTCGTCGAGCGTAGCCTGCCGGTCCTGACCATCGACGCGGATGATATGAGTCTCGGTCGTGTCGAACTGGTCCAGCAAGGACTGCGGAAGGTTTACCATAGCTTCCAGACCCGCATCCCTTCCGATCACGCTGAGCACGGCCTGTCCCGGCGCGACGGTGGTCGACGGCTCGACAAGCCGCTCGACGACCTGACCCGTAAACGGCGCGATCAGCCGTGTGTCCGCCAAGCGTTTGCGGGCTTGCCCGAGAGCCGCGTTGACGGTGTCGAGCCGGGCCTGCGCGGCGTCGCGCCGCGCGAGCGCAACGTCGATCTGCGACTGTGCGATGGCACCCGTGCCGGAAAGCGCGTTTTTGCGGTCATAGTCTAGTTCAGCGTCGCGTAGATCGGTTTCGGCCGCGCGCCTTTCGGCCTCCCGACCCTGTATTTCGAGCCTGGCTTGTTGCGTGTCGACAACGCCCAGTACGGCCCCGTTTGCGAAGCTATCGCCGCGGTCGACCGACAGGCTGACGATAGTCCCGCCCGCTTCGAAGCCGAGTTCCGAGCGCTCAGAAGCACGCAAGACGGCCGGATATGAGACGAATGAACTGCTGGACGCCACGACCCGAATGACTTCGACTGTGCGCGGCCCTGGCGCTTCGACCTCCGGCTCGCCCGAACACGCACAGAGCCCGACCAAGCAGACGGTCAAAAATGGAATTTTATGCATGAGACGGGCTCGTTTCTGGATCGTCGAAAACGCGAAAGGCGACGGATTTCCATTAGATACGGTACAGTATCTATTTGGATTGCGACCTGTCCGCAACCCTGTTACGAAACTGCATGGACGCCCCTTCGAAACCTTCGGCAACCTCGCCGTTCAAACGCGCCTCTGTCAGCTCGACAGGCCTGACAACCGAGGAGCGGATCGTCGACGCGGCGCGGCGTCTTTTCTTCGAGGTCGGGTTTGCGGGCGTCTCGACTGACCGGCTTGCAACGGAAGCCTCGGTATCCAAGACCTCGATCTACCGGAAGTTCGGTGACATGTCGGGAGTCCTGGAAGCGGTTGTGAAGGCTGAAGGCGACAATTTCTTCGAAGGCGTCGAAGTGCAGGCGGCGACACGCGCGGAATATACGGCGGCGCTCATCGCCTATGGCGTCAATCTTCTGAAGCTGCTCAACCGGATGGAGATTATCCAGTTCGACCAGCTCATGCACGAGCAGGCCCGCACGCATCCCGATGCTGCCCGCCGGTTCTACGACATGGCCTATGGTCGCTCACATGCCGATATGACAGAGCTTCTCTCTTACGGGCAGTCGAAGGGTTTCATTCGGTCAACCGCTGACCCGTCGGACCTTGCGGACAACCTTTTGTCCATGTGGGATGGACTGCGTTTCGTCAGAGCGAGACTCGGTCTGGGATCCGAGCCTTTCCCGGATCCGCATCAATGGTCCGCCCATTGTGTCGGCATCTTGCTCGGCGCACAGGAGATATGACATGGCCCAATGTGACGGTTGGGAATAGGTTGTTGTCGACAGCTAAGCCGCGCTACTGGATTGGCTGGAGCGAAACCACTCACGAGAGCATGAGCTCTGGCTCGTCACGTATAAGAAGAGCGCGCCCAACCCGGAGGACCAAGCAGATCATATGCCCTCCGATGAAGTTTTGGGTACCTTGCTCGCCTATGGATGGATTGATGGATTTCGCAAGAAGCTCGACCATTCACGAACCCAACAACTGATTTCCCCCCGCAAAGCCAAGTATTGGGTTAAATCCTGTAACGGTCGCGCCGAAAGACTGATCCGTAGGGCAATATGGCAGCGCCAGGCCTTGCGCGACTAGAGGCCGACAAAGCGTCAGGCGCATGGAACCTTGTAACCATTCTCCCAGGGCGAGCCCGGCTCGATGTAGAGCGTTTTCACGCCGATCCGGCCCAACCAGTCTCGTACGGCCTGAGCTGTGAACTCGGCTCCATTGTCTGACCGTATGTGCTGCCCAGCGGCTAGCCGGACGTCAGCCTCCCGCAACTTCGCAATGATCTGTTCGGGTGTATAGCGGCTCGCTGCCATATCGTGCTCCTTCAAGCGCAAAATAGCCAAAACTCGAACTCTCAAAACGGACCACTTTTCAGGGGGCAGGTCAGGGTCCGATAATGGGAGTGAGTTCACGGCTCAGGCTGTCAGGGACTGGCTGAGCCGGATCGGCGTGAAGACGCTGTTCATCGAACCGGGATCACCCTGGGAAAACGGCAACAATGAAGGCTTCAACGGCAAGCTCGGAGATGAGCTCTTAAATGGAGAAATCTTCGACCGCCTGAAGGAGGCACGGATACTCATCGAACGCTGGCGGCAGCACTACAACACGATCAGACCACACAGTTCTCTGGGCTATCGACCATCGGCCCCGAAAACGGTTTTGCCTCGCCCATTTTCAGGCCGTCTTCATCTCCGTCATCACGGTTCTCAACTTGTCCATCGCCTCGCGCATTTCGGTTTCTGCGATGATGAGCGGCGGGGCCATGCGCAGGACGTTGTCGCCGGCCGTGCCGACCATCAGCTTGTGGGCGAGCAGGCGGCGCTTGGCCTCGATCTGGTCGCCCGGCACCTTCATCTTCAGGCCGATGAGCAGGCCCTTGCCGCGGACCTCCTCGATCAGGTCGGGGAACTCGTCCTTGAGGCCCTCCAGCGACTGCCGGAAGGCGTTGGACACGTCGCGCACATGCTGGAGGAAGCCCGCCTCGCTGATCCGGTCCCACACGGCGATACCCGCCGCCATGGCGAGCGGGT
>JBATXP010000127.1:0-2206 GCA_049673465.1 Litorimonas sp. | reverse complement strand
GACAGGAGCGACACGGCCTCCATCAGATTGGTCTTCCCCGCCCCGTTCGCGCCGAACAGGATGACGGGCCCGGGCGCGAGATCGAGATCGAGCCGGTCATAGGAGCGGAAGTCGGTCAGGCGGAGGGAGGCGAGGGCGGGCATCTACAATATCTTGTCCCCGGCATTTATTGCCGGGGTCTGCTCAAGCGCTTCTTCACAAGACGCGGCTTGCGGTGACGAAGGCGGATGGGTCACACCTACGGAAACCGGAAAAAACCTCATGCCACGCTCGCTTGAGCTCGCGGCGCTCCGTTATTTTCGCCGCTAGCGAAAATTTGCCTTCGGCAACCTCTCTCGCGTGCTGCCGCTCGCCGCGCTGAAGTCGCGCGGGTGACAAAAGAACACCGTGCTCGCTTCGCTGTGCGCGCTGCCCTTTTGCCAGTGGAAAACGTCGTCCTAGACTCTCAAGGGCATCAGCACGAACAAAGCATGCTCGTCCTCGCTATCCGTCACCAGCGCCGGGGAGCTCGCGCTTTCGAGCATGAAGGTCGCGTCCTGGCCTTCGATCTGTCCGGCCACGTCCATGAGATATTTGGCGTTGAACCCGATCTCCAGCGCGTCCGCGTCATAATTGACGGGCAGGTCCTCGCGAGCCTGGCCGGACTCCGGGTTGTTGACCGACAGGGCGAGATTGCTCTGCTCCAGGCTGAGTTTCACGGAACGGCTCTTCTCCGCCGAGATGGTCGCCACCCGGTCCACGGCGGAAGCGAAGACCTTGTTGTCGAGCACGAGCTCCTTGGTGTTGTTGCGCGGGATGACGCGTTCATAGTCCGGGAAGGTGCCGTCGATCAGCTTGGACGTCAGTACGACCGTGCCCGTGGTGAACTGGATCTTGGCGTCCGACACGGCGACGGTCACGTCGCCATCCGCACCGTCCACCAGCTTGCGCAGCTCCTGGATGGTCTTGCGCGGCACGATCACGCCCGGCATCCCGTCCGCGCCCGGAGGCAGCGGCTGTTCAGCCAGGGCAAGGCGGTGGCCGTCCGTCGCGACCGCGCGCAGCAGGCCGTCGCGCGCGTGCAGATAGATGCCGTTGAGATAGTAGCGCGTTTCTTCCGTGGAGATGGCGAAGCGCGTCTTGTCGATCAGCCGCGCCAGATCGGACGCCGGCAGGGTGAATTCGGTGTCCAGCCCGTCCGCACTCATCTTGGGGAAGTCCCCGCTGGGCAGCAGCGGCAGGGTGAAGTGCGCCGGACCCGCATCCACGTCGAGCTGCCCCTTGTCGCTGATCATGATGCGCACCTGCGCGCCGTCGGGCAGCTTGCGCACAATGTCGTAGAGCGTGTGGGCGGGCGCCGTCACCTGGCCCGGCGCGTCCACGCCCGCATCGACCGTCTCGCTCACCTCGATGTCGAGATCGGTCGCCACCAGCGTCAACCGGCCGTCCTCGCCGCCGAGCAGCACGTTGCTCAGGATCGGGATCGTGTTGCGTCGCTCCACGACCGATTGCACATGGGACAGCCCCTTCAGGAGGACGTTGCGTTCGAGGGTGAGTTTCATGGCATGCGTTTAGCCACAGCGCGCCCCCGATGGAAGGGGGTCGTTGCGCGCGAATGGGGATGGGGTGGTCCGGGGTTATGGGAAGCGGGCGGGTGCATATCCCCCTTCTCCCGCTCATTCCCGCGAACGCGGGAAACCCGTGGCTCTCTGACCTCCCGGCTGGCCCGTGCCCCGCACCCACGTCGAGGGCCGGGCAAGGACTGGATCCCCGCGTTCGCGGGGATGAGCGGAACGAGGGAGGACATCAGGGCCTCATCCCCGGTAATCCCGTCCCTCGCGCTTCGGCCATCCCCACTTCGGGGGCCGGAAAGTCCAGCATCATCGACGTCTCCTCCGGCATCATCCCCGCGTCCGGCTCCAATTCCAAGAAAATGATCCCCACTTCGCAAAACGCCCCTATTTTACATCCCGTTCGCTGCAAGACACGGGGAGGAGCATAAACCCTCGGTGCGGCGGACAGGAGCGAGGGCTTCGGCTCGGGATGCGGGGGAAACGTCTCCGCCATCAGCTCCGCGGGTTAGAACTGCCGAACGGCGACGGGGTGAGCCCCGGCCGCGACCCGGCAAGCATCGCGCGGAGCATCCCGGTCGAGGCGGGAGCGCGAGGTCGCGATTATGCCGCGGGCCGCCCCCTCCCATTCCCCGCTCGATCCGGACCCGGTGGCC
>JBATXP010000126.1:0-2557 GCA_049673465.1 Litorimonas sp. | reverse complement strand
TCTGCGCGGCCATTCCGGCCATGCCGCCCTTGCCCATCTTCTTCATCATGTCGGACATCTGGCGGTGCATCTTGAGCAGCTTGTTGACCTCGGAGACTTCCACGCCCGAACCGGCCGCGATGCGCTTCTTGCGGGATGCCTTGATGAGCTTGGGGTTCTTGCGCTCCCACGGGGTCATGGACAGGATGACGGCGCGCTGGCGGGCAAGCAGACGATCGTCGACGCCGCCCATCGCGTCCATCTGCTTCTTCATCTTCCCCATGCCGGGGAGCAGTTTCATGATGCCGCCCATGCCGCCGAGCTTGCTCATCTGGCCCAGCTGGTTGGCGAGATCGTCGAGGTCGAACTCGCCCTTGGCCATCTTTTCGGCGGCGAGGGCGGCGTCCTTCTCGTCGATCAGCTGGCTGGCCTTCTCGACCAGCGCGACCACGTCGCCTTGGCCCAGGATACGGCCCGCAAGGCGCTCTGCGTCGAACGCCTCTAGCCCGTCCAGCTTTTCGCCCGTGCCGAGGAACTTGATCGGCAGGCCGGTGACGGCCTTCATGGACAGGGCCGCGCCGCCGCGGCCGTCGCCGTCGATCCGCGTCAGGACCAGCCCCGTCAGGGGCAGCGCCGCGTCGAAGCGGGACGCCGTCTCGACCGCATCCTGGCCCGTCAGCGCGTCGGCGACCAGCAACGTTTCGGTCGGCTGCGCGATGCGGGCGACCTCGATGACTTCCGCCATCAGCTCTTCATTGATCGTGGTCCGGCCCGCCGTGTCGAGGAACAAGACGTCGTAGCCGCCCTTGGCCGCCTCTTTCAGGGCACGCTGCGTGATCTCGACGGCGCTCTGTCCCTTGACGATCGGCAGGAAGCCCGTGCCGGAGCGTTCCGCCAGCATGCCGAGCTGGTCCATCGCGGCCGGGCGGTTGGTGTCGAGGCTGGCCAGCATGACCTTTTTCTTGCGCTTTTCGCGCAAGTGCAGCGCCAGCTTGCCCGTGGTCGTCGTCTTGCCGGAGCCCTGCAGACCCGCCATCAGGATGACGACGGGCGGCTTGGCATTCAGGTTCAGTTCCGAATCCTTCCGGACTTCCGCCATGTCGGCATCGTCGTCCGATAGCGTTCCGCCGAGCGTCTGGACCAGCGCGTCGTTGACGATCTTGACGACCTGTTGGCCTGGCTTGACCGCCTTGATGACCCGCTCGCCGACCGCTTCTTCGCGGACCTTGGCGACGAACTGCTTGACGACCGGCAACGCCACGTCGGCTTCCAGCAGCGCCTTGCGGATTTCGCGCATGGCGGCATCCACGTCGCGCTCGGTCAGCGCGCCGCGGCCCGTCAGCGTGTCGAACACGCCGCCTAAGCGATCTCCTAAAGCCTCGAACAAGCGTCAACCTTTCATCAGGAAAGCGGAAAAGGCCGGTAGCGGACGAAAACTCGTCGGCTCCGGGACCCCGTCTGCATCCTGCACAGCTCGGAGCGCAAGAAATGGTCCTGCGCGGGAAGTGCGGCGCACCTAGCGCCCGCGATACCGCTTGTCAATTCGGCCCTCCACTCGCGCGGGGACCCTGACGCATCCGTCATTTGCAGCCGTCCGGCCAGCTGTTACACCCTCACACGATGCGGCATCTCCTCTGTCTTATCCTTGCCTGGTTCGCCTTCGCCTCCACCGCTTTCGCGCAAGGTCTGGTGGCGGACAGCCCGAACTTCCAGCTGCGCTCTGACGTGGCCGTGGACGCGCCCCTGCTCCTGTCCGACCTGGAACGGTTCCGGAAGGCCGTGCTGGACGATCTCGGCCTGGACGATGCGCCCGACCGCGAACCGCTCCGCCTGAACCTCGTGGACGATATCGCCGTGTTCGAGGCGGTGTCGCCCGGCGGGATGACGGCGGCGATCTATCTCGACAGCGATGCGGGCGACGATATCGTGGTGGGCTACAGTCGGTCGCCCGGACACCGTCTGTCCGACGCGCTGGAGCCGGGCTGGCTGCGCCTCGTGCTGCGCCACGAAGTCGTCCACCACCTGATCGAGACCCGCTATCCGCGCAAGCTGCCCATCTGGCTGGGCGAAGGGCTGGCGGAATACTATTCCACCTACCAGGCCGACCATGACGGCCGGGCGCGCTTCGGCCAGGCCCTGCCGGAACAGGAGCCGCTATCGGCCACGCAGGACTGGCTGCCCATGCGCACCGTGATCGAGAACATGGGGACCTATCCGGATTTCCGGGGCACGATCGACGCCTCCGCCTACCGCGCGCAGCGGATCTATTACGGGCAGAGCTGGGCGCTGGCGCAGTTCGTGATCGAGCAGCCGGACGGGCTGGCGCGAATCCACCGGTTCGTGGACGGCTGGTCGCCGGAGGACGGCAGTCCGAACGCGGATAGCGAGGACAGTTTCGAACGCGCTTTCGGCCTGCGCTATGACGGGCTGGAGGCACGCCTGCGCGAAGCGGCCGAACGGTCGAGTCCCATTGCCGCTCCGGCGGAAACGCCTGCGGACGCTTCCGCCGTGCGCGTCCGTTCGCTCGGCGAGACCGAACGCGAGGCCAATCATCTGCGCCTCCTGCTGACCCATGCCC
>JBATXP010000125.1:0-11379 GCA_049673465.1 Litorimonas sp. | reverse complement strand
GTCTATGGCGGCGGTGGACTCGGCCTGATGGGCGCGGTGGCGCGCGCCGCCCATGGGGCCGGCGGCCGCGTGCTGGGCGTCATCCCGGATATATTGCGCGCCGCGGAAGCGACCCTGACGGAGATCGAGCACGACTTCGTGCCGGACATGCACACGCGCAAGATCAACATGTATTCGGCGTCGGACGCCTTTCTGATCCTGCCGGGCGGCATCGGGACGCTGGAGGAAGCGGTGGAGGTGCTGTCCTGGCAGCAGCTCAACCTACACGACAAGCCGATCGTCTTCCTGTCGGATGCGGGCTATTGGGACGGGCTGCTGGCGGAGTTCGAGCGCATCGTCGCGGCCGGCTTCGCCCGGCCCTCCATGCGGGCGGACTTCCTGCAGGCGACATCGGTGGCGGACGCCTTCGCGGTCATTCAGGAGCGTCTGGACAATCCGGTAGAGCGCCCGCCGCTCACCTTGCGCGACGCCTCCGTCCAGTCGCTCGCCTGACGACAAGCATGGCATGGACAGCGTGACCTGGGCGCAACAGACGCGAAGGAATGCAGCGCAGGGCGCGATGCGCGCTGGACGATGGGCTGACGCGCCGATAGGTCGCGAACGGGGTTGTAACGTGAAGCGGCGCACCAACCCGCCGCCGCGCTCGGGGATATGTGTGAACACTCGCCAACTGGCCATCACTGCGAGCGGCTTCGCGGCGCTGAGCGCCTTGTGCGCGCCTGTCGCCCATGCCCAAATCCAGGCCGAGGACGGCACGGCGGAGCCGATCGTGGCGGCAGCGGTGGACGCTCCCGACGCGGACGGTCGTCTGGAAACCTATCAGCGGGCCTATTTCGACGCCTTCCAGCCCGTCAACGCGCTGGACATGGTGCGCCAGGTCCCCGGCTTCAGTCTGGAAAGCGGCGGTAGCGCGCGCGGCTTCGGCGAGGCGAACACCAACTTTCTGGTGAATGGCCGCCGCCCCTCCACCAAGAGCCAGAGCGCGGGCGACATCCTGTCCCGCATTCCGGCCGCGACGGTGAAGCGGATCGAGTTGCTGGACGGGGCCTCGCTCGACATTCCGGGACTGTCCGGACAGGTCGTCAACATCGTGGCGCGCGCCGTGGAGCTGTCGGGCAGCTGGGAATATGCCGCCCGCTTCGAGGAGGGCACGGAGCCGCAGCTGCTGGACGCGGAGATCACCCTGTCCGGCACGCGCGGCGATCTGGGCTTTTCGGTCGGGTTCGAGTCCGGTCAGTTCACCTTTTCAGAAGATTCCGTGGAAACCTTCCGCGGCCCCGATGGCACGCTGATCGAGGACCGGACGGAGGATGTGTTCCTGCGCAACACCTCGCCCGAAGCGACGCTGAACCTGACCTGGACGCCGAGCGCGGGCCCGATGGAGGGACACGTGGCGAACCTCAACGCCTCGGTGGCGCTGGATAACGACAATACGGGCGTGCGCGAGGTCTTCACTGCGCTCGATTCGTCTCGCCGCTCCGGCCAGAGCGTGGCGGACATTGGCGAGGACGAGCTGGAGATCGAGATCGGGGGCGACTATGCCGTCCCCCTTTCCCTGGCCGGGCTGGACGGGACTCTGAAGCTGATCGGGCTGTTCCGCAACGAGGACGGCGACGGCGGCACCATCTTCGTCAACGCCTTCGAGGGCGAAAGCCCGACGCGGCGCGCTTTCCTGGAGGACTATGAGGGAGGCGAAGCCATCGGCCGGGTCGAATATGCCTTCAAGGCGGGCGAGAACCACGACGTCCAGATCTCCGGCGAATACGCCTATAACTTCCTGGCATCCGAGACGGTCTTCGAGTCCGAAGGCGTCGCCCTGGAGACCGACTTCGTGCGCGTCGAGGAAGACCGGTTCGATTTTCGCCTGACCGATAGCTGGCAAGTCTCCGACGATCTGTCCGTGCAGCTCTCCGCCGGGGCGGAATATTCCACCCTGCAAGTGGTCGATCCGCGCAGCGAGGCCCGCAATTTCTTCCGCCCCAAGGGGTTCGCCTCCGCCAGCTATCAGCTCGACGACCGCTACGCCCTGCGCGGGCGGGTGGAGCGCGGGGTCGGGCAGCTCAACTTCGGCACGTTCGTCGACGGGCGCAACCTGGCGGACGAGATCGTCACCTCCGGCAATGCGGAGATCAAGCCGGACCAGTTCTGGGAAGCCTCCGTGACCCTGGAACGCAATGACGACCGTTTGCTGTCGGGCAGCATCACGCCCTTCATTCGTCGCATCGAGGACCCGATCGACCGCGTGCTGTTCCCGGACGGCACGGAAGGGCCGGGCAATCTGGACAGCGCGCTGCGCTACGGCGTGGACGCCAATGCGACGCTGTTGATGGACACGCTCGGCGTGCCGGGACTGCGCTTCGAGCTGGAAGGCGGACTGAGCGATTCGGAAATCGACGACCCGCTGACGGGCGAACGTCGGCAGATCAATTTCAACAACGAATATTATTACGAGATCGGGGCGCGCTATGACATTCCGGGCACGGATATTGCCCTGACGACGGAGATCGAGAACGACCAGAGCAGCCCGTTCTTCCGTCTGGACGAAATCCGCGAAGTCGTGGTGGACGATCCCTACCTATCGTTCGGCGTGATCCACAAGGATCTGTTCGGGCTCCAGGTCACGGTGCGCGCGACCAATCTTCTGAACAATTCCATCATACAGACGCGGGACCGCTTCTTCGGCGACGATCTGCGCCTCGGCCCGCTGACCCGGACGGAACGCTTCGCCCGCGACCGGGGCCGCCGCCTCTCCATCGAGATCACGGACACATTCTAGGCTATTAATCGCCGCGTAGCTTGGCGTAGATGGCATGATCCGCCCACTCGCCGTCGATGCGCAGCAGGCCCCGCGCGACCCCTTCCCGAATATAGCCATTGCGTTCCAGCACGCGGATGGACGGAGCGTTGTCGGTCTGCACGGCCGCTTCGACGCGGTGCAGGGCCAGCTGGTCGAAGGCGAAGGTCGTCAGGGCGCGCACAGCGGCGCGGGCATGGCCCCGGCCGGACTGGGCCTGCGCTACCCAGTAGCCCAGCTTGGCGGATTGCGCCGCGCCGCGTTCCACATGGGTCAGGTTGACGGCCCCGATCAGCGTGTCCCCGCGCAGGATGTGGAACGGGTAGGCGCGGTCTCCGGATACCAGCTTCTTGAAGCGCGACAGGCGCAGGCGATAGCTCGCGCGGCTGAGATGACCGTCCAGCCAGTCCGGTTCCCACGGGCGCAGATAGTCTGCGTCCGCGCGGCGAATGTCGGACCATTGCTCGTAATCGGCCCAGCGCGGGTGGCGCAGGCGCATCGACCCACCGTGGCCGGGAAGCGCGATCTCCGTACTGGTGCTGACCCGCAGGGCCGGGCCGGAGAGGCGCACGTTCAGCCCTCCCAGGACAGCCGCCCCGCGCGGCGGTGCAGGATCGCGTAGATGATGAGGAGGATGACCGCGAAGGACCAC
Organism: Litorimonas sp.; assembly: GCA_049673465.1. Taxonomy (GTDB): domain Bacteria; phylum Pseudomonadota; class Alphaproteobacteria; order Caulobacterales; family Maricaulaceae; genus Litorimonas. The sequence goes on along the minus strand of JBATXP010000125.1, from coordinate 7,933 downwards.
CAGGTCAGCATGTAGCTGACATGGTTGTTCGGGATGTCGGGACGGCGAACCGGCAGGGCGGCGGCGTCGCGCTCCGTCGGGTGGACGTCGATGAAGACTTGCGCCCCGTCCAGCCACGCCCCGCCCGGATTGATGTCGAACCAGCGGTTCAGGCCCGGACTATGGTCCGCGCCGAAGACGGCGGCAAAGCCGGAGCGTTCGCGCAGACGCCGGACATAGCCCGCGCGCGGCCCGCCCATGACCGGCAGGGAGATATCGCCTTTCAGACGGTCGTCGAAACGGTCGAAACCGGCCAGCGCGCGCGTTCCCTGGGACTGCACCACGCGAAAGGGCTGCCACTGGATCGCGCCGGCGGGCCGGTAGAAATGAAAGGCCGGGCCGGTCGCCTCGCCGTCGAAGGCGATGCGGCGGAAATCCACCGGTTCGTCATTGGCCAGCGCCGCGTCCAGCGCCCGCAGACCGCCCAGCGGCGGAGCCGTCACGGCGGCCTCGACCTCCGCCAGCACGCCCTGTTTCCATTGCCAGCGCTGATATTGCCAGACACCGAGCCCGATCAGGATCGGCAGGCAGAGCGCGACCGCGACGGTCAGGCCCGGCATGGGCTGGAAGCGAAGACGGCTCATGGGCCGCTCCGGAAGCGCTGCTCACGGGCGTGGCGCGCCCAGCCTTGGGCGAACATCACGCCGCGCAGCAGGCGCAGAAGCCAGAGCGACACACCTAGGATCAGCGGGCCGAAGATCGCCAGCAGCAGCCAGGACGGCCACTGCAAGGCGAGCGAGAGCAGAACGGGGATGGGCACGATGAAGATGCCGACGAGGAAGATCACGAACACGGCCGGACCGTCGCCCGTATCCTCCACCGAGGCGAAATCCGCGCCGCAGGCCGCGCAGCCGGGCGCGAAGGTCAGAAAGCGCTGGAACAGCCGCCCCTCCCCGCATTTTGGGCAGCGGCCGGACAGTCCCGCCTCCATGGGGGCGGGACGCCTGCGGGTCATGGAGCCGGTCCGACGGCGAGCGCCGTCAGACGAAGGCCACATAGATGAAGGCGAACAGGAACAGCCACACCACGTCCACGAAGTGCCAGTACCACGCGGCGGCTTCCAGTCCGAAATGCTTCTCCGGGCTCATCCCGCCATTCATCAGGCGCGCCCACATGGCGAACAGGAAGATCGCACCGATCAGCACGTGCAGACCGTGGAAGCCCGTCGCCATGAAGAAGGCGGAGCCGTAGACATTGGTGGACAGCCAGAACGTGCCCTTGATCCCGTCTTCCAGACGGTAATGGAACAGGTGCATATATTCGTAGGCCATGACGCCGAGGAACATCACGCCCAGCAGCACGGTCAGGCCGATACCCCATTTCGCCCCCTTGCGATCGCCATGGATCAGGGCGTGATGACCCCAGGTCACGGTCGTGCCGGACAAGAGCAGGATCAGCGTGTTCATCAGCGGCAGGTGCCACGGGTCCACGGTTTCGATGCCGGGCGGCGGCCAGGAGGCGTAGTCGCTGGCGTTTTCCAGGATGGTCGTGTCCCAACCGGCGCGGAACTTGTGGAACAGGCCGAGTTCGAAGAACATCCAGAACCAGCCGACGACGAACATGGCTTCCTGCATGATGAACATGATCATGCCGTAGCGCAGGCCCAGATCGATGACCGGCGTGTGCTCGCCGCGGGCGCTTTCGGCCGCGACGTCGCGCCACCAGGCATACATGACGTAGGCGGCGAAGAGCGTGCCGATCAGCAGGATGATCCAACCGCCGCCAGAGCCTTCGCGGCCCTGGATCGTGTCCAGACCGCGCGCGAAGAAGAACTCCATCATCGGGTTGTCGCCATTGCGCGGCACCAGACCGGTGAAGAAGGTCACCATGCCCAGGCCCCAGATCAAGGCGGCGACGCCCGACAGGAACGGCCAGGGACTGGGGGGGAGGATGTGATAGTCGTGTTCGACGGCGCCAGCCATGGACAGATCCCTCTTGAGCCCGCCCCGATCGAGCGGGGTTGCGGGCCGGGTTTCGGTTTTCTGCGCCTATAGGGCAGCGGGTTGGGGTCCGCAACCGCGCGCGCCGCGCGGGTGCAGATTCGATACGCTAAGGCAGGGCGTCGATCGCCGTCCGGACGGAGGCTTCCGCCGCGATTTCGGGCTGATCTTCGGCGACGAAGAAGGTGTAGGACAGCGTGACTTCCACCACGTCGTCATGACGGGCGCTCGCATCCATTTCCGGATCCACGAAGAACAGCACTGGCATGGAGATTTCCTCGCCCGGCTGCAGGGTCTGGTCGGTGAAGCAGAAGCATTCCGTCTTCACGAAATAGGGCGCGGCCTTGACCGGCGTGACGTTGAAGGTCGCCACGCCGGTGACCGGCGCGTCGGACGTGTTCCTGGCCGTGTAGTAGGCGAGGCCCGTCTGTCCCAGCTGCACGTCCAGGCCGCGCTGGGCGGGCGTGAACTCCCAGGGGAGGTCGGCGCTGACATTGCTGTCGAACTTCACGGTCACGGTCCGGTCCAGCACGACGGACAGATTGTCCTCGTTCATGGCGATCACCGGCGTGCCGCCAAAACCGGTAACGCGGCAGAACACGTCGTAGAGCGTCTTGGAAAAGAAGCCGAGGCTGAGCATGCCCACGGCGATGAAGGTCAGGAGCAGCTTGGTCTTGGTGTTGTTGTGCATGACGAAACTCCTAGGCTGGGGACCGCAGAACGATGGAGGCGGCGACCAGCACCATGAAGCCGACCAGCGTCAGGGCGATGGCGACGTTGCGCCACGACCGCGCGCGGACTTCCGCGCGCGTGGGTTCGGCGAACTCGGTCGGCTTCCCGTCATATTGCGGCATCTCACGCCCCTCCGAGGAACAGGTGATCCAGCGTTAGCACGCCGAAGATCGCGAACAGGTACAGGATCGAATAGGCGAACAGGTTGCGCGCCGACCGATTGCCGTCGCGCACCGCATATAGGGTGGCCTCGGTCTGGTCGATATCGGACAGCTTGTCGCCCGCCCGCGACCGGAAGACGCGCCAGGCGAGCGCCACGAACACGCCCGACAGGATGACGGCCGAAACGCCGTAGACCGTTCCGCCCAATCCAGTCTGCCACGGCCACAGGGTCAGCACGAACAGCATCAGGCTGTAGACGAGGATTTCCGCCCGGGTGCGTTTGGCCCCCTTGACGTTGGGCAGCATGGGAATGCCGACCCGGCCGTAATCCGTCTGCTTGTAGAGCGCGAGCGCCCAGAAGTGCGGCGGCGTCCAGAAGAAGATGATGCAGAACAGGATGACGGAATCGAACGTGATCGTGCCTGTGACGGCGGCGTAGGCGACCATGGGTGGGAACGCCCCGGCCGCGCCGCCGATGACGATGTTCTGCGGCGTGCTGCGCTTCAGCCAGATGGTGTAGATCACGAGGTAGAAGAAGATGGTGAAGGCGAGCAGCGCCGCCGCCACCCAGTTGGTCGCGACCAGCAGCAGCCAGACGGAGCCGACGGCCATGACCGTGCCGAACCCGAGCGCCGCGCGCGGGGAGAGCACGCCCTTGGGGATGGGCCGCTGCGAGGTGCGCGCCATCGCCCCGTCAATGTCCGCGTCGTACCACATGTTGAGCGCGCCCGACGCGCCCGCGCCGACGGCGATGCAGAGAATCGCGATGACCGCCGACCCCCAGCCGATGGAGCCGGACAGCGAACCCGGCGCAAGCAGCAACCCGCAGATCGCCGTGAACACGACCAGGCTCATCACGCGCGGCTTCATCAGCGCGAAATAGTCGCCCGGCCCCGCGAGCGAGAGGCCTGCGCCTGGCTGTACGATTGGCTCAGAAGTCATGGGACGTAGATTCCCTTTATGAGCAAACGTCCGCTATCTTGCAGATTTAAGAACAAGACTAAATCGGACGGGGACTCATCTTCCGTAGAGAGGTCCACTAGAATTTCTCCGTCTCTCGTTATCAGAGACGTTTTCCAGCCCTCGTCTTCAAGATGGACGATCGTTGCTGGATAAGCAGCGATCTGGGATCGGGAGAAGTCCAAAGCTCGCCCTTCAAGCTCGACATTAAGTAGATTGCCCAATGTATTAACAGGATCATCAGCCTGAAGGCCCTCGATAATCTCAGCTACAAGACCCCTAATCGAGTCAGGAAGCGGAGCCTGTCCGTTCCGGTCAAACTTGAACCCTACTAAAGAAAGGGCCGCGGTCGTGTCCGACGCAGCCCCTCCGTTCCACTTATGCGAGGTCTGCGCCAAGTCTAACTCTTGGTCGCGTCGTCCGCGATCGCGTTGGCGTCCGCCGTGTCGCCCTCGACCGCAGCGTAGACGGCGTCCACTTCCTTGTGCGGTGCCTCGTCGCCACCATCGATGCGGGGCAGCACGGAAAACTGGTGGAAGGGCGGCGGGCTGGAGATGGTCCATTCCAGCGTGGTGGCGCCTTCGCCCCAGTAATTGTTGCCGACGCGGCGCTTGTTGCGCATCAAGATCGCTTCGATCAGCACCACGAAGAACACGGCAACCGATGCCAGTGTGACCCACGCGCCCCAGGAGGAGACCATGTTCCAGAACTCGAACTCGACCGGATAGTCGACATAGCGGCGCGGCATGCCGTTGAGCCCCAGGAAGTGCTGCGGGAAGAAGATCAGGTTCACGCCGATGAAGAACGTCCAGAAGTGAAGCCGGGCGAGGAAGCCATTATAATGGTGGCCGAACATCTTGCCGTACCAGTAATACCAGCCCGCGAAGATGCCGAACACGGCCCCCATGGACAGCACGTAGTGGAAGTGCGCCACGACATAGTATGTGTCGTGCAGATAGGTCGTCACGCCGGCATTGGCGAGCATCACGCCCGTCACGCCGCCGACCACGAACAGGATGATGAAGCCGATCGCCCACAGCATCGGCACGGTGAAGCGGATCGAGCCGCCCCACATGGTTGCGAGCCAGGAGAACACCTTCACCCCCGTCGGCACCGCGATCACGAGGGTCGCGAGCACGAAGTAGGCCTTGACGTTCACGTCCATCCCGACCGTGTACATATGGTGCGCCCACACGACGAAGCCGACCACACCGATGGCGACCATGGCGTAGGCCATGCCGAGATAGCCGAAGATCGGCTTCTTGGAGAAGGTCGAGACGATGTGGGAGACGATGCCGAAGGCCGGCAGGATCATGATGTAGACTTCGGGGTGGCCGAAGAACCAGAACAGGTGCTGGAACATTTGCGGGTCGCCGCCTCGGGCCGGGTCGAAGAAGGCGGTGCCGCCCTCGATCCGGTCGGTCAGCAGCATGAACAGGGCGGCGGCCAGCACGGGCAGCGCCAGCAGAAGCAGGAACGCCGTGACGAGCACCGACCAGGCGAAGAGAGGCATCTTGTGCATGGTCATGCCGGGCGCACGCATGTTCAGGATTGTGGTGATGAAGTTGATCGCCCCGAAAATGGACGAGAAACCCGCCGCCAGCAATCCGATGATGATGAAGTCGAAAGCCGGTCCGGGCGATCCCGTGGTCGATAGCGGCGGATACATCACCCAGGAGCCGCCGAAGCCGTTGCCTTCCGCCGCGCCGGGCACGAAGAAACTGATCAGCAGGCAAATCAGGGCGACCGGCAGCAGCCAGAAGGACAGATTGTTCATGCGCGGAAACGCCATGTCCGGCGCCCCGATCATGATCGGGATGAACCAGTTGCCGAAGCCCCCGATCAGGGCGGGCATGACCATGAAGAAGATCATGATCAGGCCGTGCATGGTCACAAACACCAGATAGGTGTGCGCGTTAGTGAACACGTCGATGCCGGGCGACGCCAGCTCCATGCGCATCATGAAGGACAGGAAGCCCCCGATGACGCCGGAGATGATGCCGAAGATCAGGTAGAGCGTCCCGATATCCTTGTGGTTGGTGGAATAGAACCACCGTGCCCAGAAGCCGGGTTTCTCGTCGTCCGAGGTCTGGATGACGGGGATGTCTTCGCCGGGAATGGCAACCATTGTCTTGTCCTCTTCTTTCGGCGGTCTAGTCGTTGGCCACGATGTCGACACCGCCGGCCTGGGCGGTCTGCACGATATCGGCCTCGATGCTGGCGAACTTGTCTTCGGGCACGCCGCCGCCGGCGATGAAGCGGGCGAACTCCGCTTGGCTCACCACCTTGACCTCGATGGGCATGTAGTAGTGGCGGATACCGCAGATCTCGGAGCACTGGCCGTAATAGGTGCCCTCCTCATAGACCTCGAACCAGGTCTCGTTGATGATGCCGGGCACCGCATCCATCTTGACGCCGAAGCTCGGCACGGCCCAGCTATGCATGTTGTTGATCGACGTCACCAGCACCTTGACCTTGGTGTTGACCGGCACGACCAGCGGGGCGTCGGTCGCGAGCAGGAAGGGCTGGCCGACATCGGCGGACTGGGTTTCGTCCAGCGGGTTGGACACCCACTCGTCCACATCCTCATAGTCCGGATAGCTGTAGAGCCAGTTCCACGTATTGCCGACCGCCTTCACCGTCAGCTGCGTCTGCGGCAGGCGGTCCTGCATGTAGAGCAGGTTCATGGACGGGATGGCGATGAAGACCAGGAGAATCACCGGAACCACGGTCCAGATCACCTCGATCAGCGTGTTGTGCGACGTCTTGGAAGGCACGGGATTGCGCTTTTCGGCGAAGCGCCAGCAGATATACATCAGCAGCGCGAACACGAAGATCACGATCAGGGTGATGATGATCTGCACCAGATTGTGCACCACGATCAGCTGTTCCATCACCGGGGTCGCGGCGTCCTGGAAGAACCAGCCCTTCGGCTCCGGGCCGTATTCGTTCAGGCCGCTCGAGACGCCTTCCGTGTCCTGGGCGACGGCGGCGACGGCGGAGAGAAGGCTGAGTGCTCCGGCTCCGATCGTGGCCCGCATGGCGTTCACAGCGCGCATGAAATCCTCTTTATTGCATGGGGAAGGTCGTTCGGCCCGCCCTGATCCCTATATAGCCACGGCCGGGCGGCATTCCGAAGACCCCAAGGGACGCGGATTGTCGCAGACGGTTGTGACGATCGCGCGGCTCTTACTCCGCCTTGTCGGTGTTTGGAACCCCTGTTACGGGCCATCGAAGACGAGACGCGGGCCGATCGCTGCATAAATTCGCGAGAGTGAGAAACATTCGCGGTCGCCGGGCGATTCCAGCCCGTGACCGCCCATCGACGAAAGCCACGCCATGGCCGATTACGTGTTCGACGACAGCGATCTGGACGCTCCGACGGCGGAACGCATTCTCGCCGACACGCTGCGCGGGGGCGACGACGGGGAGCTGTTCGTGGAGCGCTCCTCCTCCGAATCGCTGTCCTTCGACGATGGCCGCCTCAAGACCGCCTCCTACGACAATAGTCGCGGCTTCGGCCTGCGCTGCGTGGCGGGCGAGGCGAGCGGCTTCGCCCAGAGCAGCGAACTCACCCCCGCATCGCTGCGGCGCGCGTCGGACGCGGTGCAGCTGGTCAAGGTCGGCCATGACGGCGTCATGAGCGAATTGCCGCGCCGCACCAATGCCGCCCTCTATCCCGACATCGACCCGACGGAGGATCCGGGGTTCAAGGACAAGGTCTCCCTCTTGCAGCAGATCGACGCCTTCGTGCGCGCGCTCGACCCGGAAGTCGTCCAGGTCACGGCGACGCTGGCGGGGTCGCGCCGGTCCATCGCCATCCTGAAGCAGGACGGGGCGCGCATCAACGACGTCCGTCCGCTCGTGCGTCTGAACATACTGGTCGTCGCCGAGCGCAAGGGCCGCCTCGAAACGGGCTATGTCGGGCTGGGCGGCCGTCGTCCCTATGACGAGATCACCGACCCGTCCGTCTGGCAGCCCATGGCGCGCGAGGCCCTGCGCCAGGCCCAGGTCAATCTGGCGTCGGTGGACGCGCCCGCCGGGCAGTTCGACGTGGTGCTCGGCCCCGGCTGGCCGGGCGTGTTGCTGCACGAGGCGAT
>JBATXP010000124.1:0-3088 GCA_049673465.1 Litorimonas sp. | reverse complement strand
GGGCGGGGTCGGCGAGCCGGGCGTCCAGCGCGGCCAGTTCCGCATTGGCTGTCTCCAGCTCGGACTCCAGCTTGGCAGCCTTCTTCTTCAGCGGCGCGACCGACTTGCGCGCCTCGGCTCTCGCCTTGCGTTCGTCCGCCTTGCTCGGTCCCGTATCGGCCTTTTCCTTGCGCTCGGGCCGGGCGCGCTCGGCCTGCTCCTCCCGATAGTCGTCCAGCGTGCCGGGATAGACCGTCACCGCCCCGCCATCGACGAGCCAGAGCCGCTCCGTCGTGGCTTCCAGCAGCGCCCGGTCGTGGCTGATCAGCAGCACCGCCCCGCTATAGTCGTTGAGCGAGCGCACCAACTCCTCGCGCGAGTCGATGTCGAGATGGTTGGTCGGTTCGTCCAGCACTAGAAGGTGCGGCTTGTGGAACCCGATGAGGGAGAATAGCAGCCGCGCCTTCTCCCCGCCCGACAAATCGCCTGCCGGGGTTTCGGCGTTCTTGGCGCCAAGCCCGAACTGCGCCAGCCGCGCGCGGCGTTCGGCCTCGGTCGCGTCGGGCATCAGCTCGACAATGTGGTCGTAGGCGGACTCCTTGGGGTTCAGCGCGTCCACCTCATGCTGCGCGAAATAGCCGACGCGCATCTTCTTGTGGCGCTTGATGCGCCCGTCCTGCGCTCTGAGGATGTCGAGCAAGCCCTTGGCGAAGGTCGTCTTGCCTTCCCCGTTGCGACCCAGCAGACCGATCCGGTCGTCCGGGTCCACGGAGAGGTTGATGCCGCGCAGCACGGTCGTATCGCCGTAGCCCAGCGCGGCGTCGTCGAACCGCACCATGGGCGGGCTGAGCAGCCGTTCCGGTCCCGTGAGCTGGATCGGCGCGATGGGATCGCTGACCATGGTCGCGATGGGCTCCATCTTCTCCAGTCGCTTGACCCGGCTTTGCGCCTGCTTGGCCTTGGACGCCTTGGCCTTGAACCGGTCGACGAAGGCCTGCAGCTTGCGGCGCTCGTCTTCCTGCTTGGCGACGAGGGCCATGTCGAGGCGGTTGCGCTCGGCCAGGCGGCGCTGGAACTGGTCGTAATTGCCGGAATACAGCGTCAGCTTGCCCGCCTGTAGGTGGGCGATGTGCGTGACGGCATGGGTGAGGAAGTCGCGGTCGTGGCTGATCACGAAGATGGTGCCGCGATATTTGCGGATGTGGTTTTCCAGCCAGAGCGCACCTTCGATATCCAGATAGTTGGTCGGCTCGTCGAGCAGGAGGATATCCGGCTGGGCGAACAGCATGGCGGCCAGCGCGACGCGCATCCGCCAGCCGCCGGAAAAGTCCGCGCAGGGCCGCTGCTGGTCGTCGCCGTCGAACCCCAGCCCCGACAGGATCGAACCCGCCCGCGCTTCCGCCGTATAGGCGTCGATATCGCCGAGGCGGGTGTGGATCTGCGCGATGCGCATGGGGTCCGTCGCGGTCTCCGCCTCCTGCAGCAGGGCCAACCGTTCCACGTCCGCCGCCAGCACCGTCTCCATCAGCGAGGTCGGGCCGCCCGGCACCTCCTGGTCCACGCTGCCCAGCCGCATGCCCTTGCGCAGGGTGATCTCCCCGTCATCCGGTCCGATCTCGCCCTTGATCAGGCGGAACAGGGTCGACTTGCCCGTGCCGTTGCGACCCACCAGCCCGACCTTGTGCCCCGCATCGATGGCGAGCGTGGCTTTCTCGAAGAGCGGTCGGCCCTCGATGCGGTATGTAAGGTCGTTGATGTGGAGCATTGAGGGTCAGCTAAGGTTGCATGTCCGGAAGGATCCGTCCCCGGCATTCATTGTCGGGGCCTGGTGTCGTGGCGGACCACAAGACGCGGTCTGCAAGCCCCTATCGTCTTGTGACGTCAAACGGAACCAGACCCCGGCAATAAATGCCGGGGACGACACGTCGTATGGTTTTGGATGCTTCTGTTTACGCGGCCATCACGCCTTGCGAAACGGCTCATCCCGCTTTAGGGGCCGCGCCAACTCCCAATCGCAGCCATCCAACGAGGTTTTTCCATGGCCGTGCAACGCACCTTTTCCATCATCAAGCCCGACGCCACCAAGCGCAACCTGACCGGCAAGGTCAATGCCATGATCGAGGATGCCGGCCTTCGCATCGTCGGCCAGCGCCGCGTCTATCTCACCGAGGAGCAGGCCAAGCGCTTCTACGAAGTCCACGCGGAGCGCCCCTTCTACGGCGACCTCGTGTCCTTCATGACCTCCGGTCCGGTCGTCGTACAGGTGCTGGAAGGCGAGAACGCCATCGCGAAATACCGCGAAGTGATGGGCGCGACCAACCCCAAGGAAGCCGCGCCGGGCACCATTCGCGCCGCCTTCGCCGAGTCCATCGACGCCAACACGGTCCACGGCTCCGACGCGCCGGAAACGGCCGCCGAGGAAATCGCGCAATTCTTCAAGGACGAAGACATCGTCGGTTAGGCATTCGCCAGAACCAGCATCAGGAAAGCGGCCTGCGGGCCGCTTTTTTATTTGTACCTATGGCCCAGTTTTCCGCTCATTCCCGCGAACGCGGGAATCCAGTGGGAGAGGAAGCAGTGATGAATGTTCGCCCGTTCTCGCCGATCGGATCGGCCTGAGGGCGAGGGATCAGCTTATCCGACCGACCGCCCGCGCCAAGGCTCTCGGATAGAGCACCAATTCCCGCTCCAGCACCTTCGCCGCCAGGCTTTCCGGCGTCTCGTGCGCTTCGATCGGCACGGCTTCCCGGTCGATCACCTCGCCGCCGTCCACTTCCGGTACGACCCAGTGGACAGATGCGCCGCCTTCCGCGTCGCCCGCCTCGATCGCGCGGCGGTGCGTGTGCAGGCCTTTATATTTCGGGAGCAGGGACGGGTGGATGTTGACCAGGCGGCCCTGCCAGCGCGACACGAACCACGGTGTCAGCACGCGCATGAAGCCCGCGCAGGCGACAAACGCGATGTCGCGCTCCCGCAGCGCCGCGTCGAGCGTCCGCTCGAACGCTTCTCGGGTCTCGAAGGCGGTGTGGTCGATGGCGAGGGCCTCGACCCCGGCGGCGTCGGCCCGCTGCAGGCCCTCCGCTCCGGGCCTGTTGGACACGACCAGGAC
>JBATXP010000123.1:0-8870 GCA_049673465.1 Litorimonas sp. | reverse complement strand
GTCCCACAGCGCAGCGTCCAGTGCGGCGCGGGCTCCGCCGGGGGGAAGCAGGTTCAGCAGACCCTCGCGCGTGATGCCTGCCTCCACGTCGGGCCGGACCCGCTCCAAGAGCGCCAGCTGCGCTTCGGGCGTGTCCCCGAGATAGGGCAGGTCGCGCCCCTCTCCCCGGCCCGTCAGCGCCCCCTCGGACAGACGGACGGAGAGGACCGGCTGATGTGAGCGCGCGCCCGTGGAAATCACGAATGGCCGGACCAGTGGTCGGCGCACGATGGAGGCTTGCAGCCGAAGTGTCACGGATGGCCACCCATGCTGCAAGGACAAGCCTGTTCTGTGTCGAATGACATCGGACCTCCCCGTCTTGCGATCAAGCCGATGGCTAGGTCCGAATGGACGGCCTGTCGAGGCGCTCAGTCGAGCTTTCCGGGGCAAGGCTTTGCGGTTGCATGCGAAACTTCGCCTCACGGCCCCGTCGTAAGTGTTTTTTTAGGACAAAGGCCCAAAACGCGACACAGCACGGAGTGCCGGGCCCCATTACGGGAGGCTCGGTGCCGAATAGCAGGGCTGAGACTATGAAATTCCAAAACAAGCTTTCCTTGTCCAAGAAACTGACGGCCAGCGTGATCGGCCTCAGCCTCCTGACGGCGTCCATCACGGCGACGCTCAGCTACTTCCAAGCCAAGACGGCTTTGGAAGAGGCGTCCGAGACGAAGCTGGAAGGCATATTGCAGGAAAAGACGCTGGGCTTAACATCCCTGATGGCTGGAGTCGAAAGCGACCTGCGCATGCAGGCTCAGAACCCGGCCGTGCGCGACGCGATCCTGAAACTCGACGCGAGCTGGGACGCGTTGGGAACGGACCAGACGGCCACGTTGCAGGCCGCCTACATTCGCAACAATCCGAATCCGGTCGGGCAAAAGGAGAATCTCGACAGAGCCGATGACGGCTCCGCCTACAGCGATGCGCACGCCGAATATCACGGCTATTTCCGCTCGCTGCTGCGTGACAAGGGCTATGACGACATTTTTCTGTTCGATCTGAACGGCGACCTGATCTACTCCGTTTACAAGGATCGGGACTACGCCACCAACTTCAAGTCCGGTCCCTATGCCGCGACCGATCTGGGCAACGCGTTCCGCGCCGCCTCCACCGATGGCGAGTTGGCGTTCTTCGATTTCGCCCCCTACGCGCCAAGCGACGATGCACCGGCCAGCTTCATGTCCGTCCCGGTCAAGGACGAAACCGGTCGGGCCATCGGTGTGCTGGCCTACCAGATGCCCGTGGACAAACTCAACGAGCTGATGGCCCACAATGAGAGCCTGGGCGGTTCCGGCCGCGTCTACATGGTCGGCAAGGACCTGCTGATGCGCACCGACGTCTCGCAATATGCGGAAAGCACCACCTTAAGCCAAAAGGTCGACTCCGATGCCGCCCGCAATGCCTTGGCCGGCCAGGCCTCGTCCGGCGTGTACACGGACTATCGCGGCATGGAAACACTGACAGCCTATCGGCCCATAGAATTCAACGGCGTAACCTGGGGCGTCCTGGCGCAGAAGGACACGACTGAAGTCTTCGCCGCCGTCACAAAGCTGCGCAATCACCTGCTGATCGAGATGGGCATTTTCCTGGTCGTTCTGATGGGCATCGGCCTTTGGATCGGTCGCAGAGTGTCCGGCCCGATCGAGCGCCTGTCGCGTCGCATGACTTCGCTTGCGAGCGGCGACTATGACAGCGAAATTCCGGGCGACACCCGTTCGGACGAGATCGGCGGCATGGCCAAGTCGCTAACGGCCTTCCGGGACAACCTATCGGAGGGCGAGAAGGCTCACCTCGTCTCGCTCTACAAGGGGTCGGCCTTCGACGGGTCATCCACGCCGATGATGATTGTCGACCGGAACCTGGAAGTGACTTTCGTCAACGAAGCGACCAAGGCCCTGTTCTCAAACAATGCCGCCGTGTTCCGCGAACAATGGCCCGGCTTCGACCCGGAAGACATTGTCGGCATGAACATCGACACCTTCCACAAGAACCCCGCCCACCAGCGCGCGATCCTGGACAACCCGGCCAATCTGCCCTTTACGACGGACATCATCCTCGGGCCGTTGACCATCAACCTCGCCGTGGCCGGCGTCTACGATGCGGCCGGCGAATATGTCGGCAACGTGCTGCAGTGGGACAATGTCACGGATGACCGCCTCAACGCCGGCATCCTGAAGGCCATGCAGCACTCGCAGGCCATGATCGAGTTCCATCCCGACGGCAGGATCATCAACGCCAACGAAAACTTCTTGGCCGCCACGGGCTACAGCCTGAACGAGATCGTGGGCCGTCACCACCGCATCTTCATGCCCGAAGACCAGGCGCGCACGCCGGAATATGCCAAGTTCTGGCAGGACCTGGCCAATGGCGAGACCATCACGGACGTGTTCGAGCGCCGCAACAAGACCGGCGGCGTGATGTGGCTGGACGCGACCTATAATGCGGTTCTGAACACGGCGGGCGAGACCTACAAGATCGTCAAGATCGCGACCGACGTGACCGCCTCTCATATCGCCCGCGAGGAACAGGAACGCGAATTGGCTCGACGCGCCGAGATCCAGGCCCATGTCGTCAGCCAATTGGCGGACGGCCTCAAGGCCCTCGCCGGTGGAGACCTCTCTTATTCCCTGTCCGAGCCTTTCGAGGCGGACTACGAAGCCCTGCGCGCGGACTACAATGCGACCGCTCAGCAGCTGTCGGGCACGATCTCCCAGATCTCAGGTGCGACGGCCAACATCAAGACGGGGTCCGGCGAACTCAGCCGCGCGTCGGACAATCTGTCCACCCGCACGGAAAACCAGGCCGCGTCCCTGGAACAGACCGCAGCCGCCCTCAACGAGATCACGACGACGGTGCAGCAGACGGCATCTTCCGCCGAGGAAGCCCGCCGGGTCGTGTCCGCCGCCAAGGCCGACGCCGAAGCGGGCGGCGAGGTCGTGCAGACCACGGTCGGCGCGATGGGGGCCATCAAGGAAAGCTCAGAGAAGATCAGCCAGATCATCGGCGTGATCGACGAGATCGCCTTCCAGACCAACCTGCTTGCCCTCAATGCCGGAGTGGAGGCCGCGCGCGCAGGTGAAGCGGGCCGGGGCTTCGCCGTGGTCGCCTCCGAAGTGCGCGCACTGGCCCAGCGGTCTTCGGACGCGGCCAAGGACATCAAGGATCTGATTTCCGCCAGCTCGCAGCATGTCGAATCCGGCGTGTCGCTGGTGGACCGCACGGGTGACGCGCTCGACAAGATCGTGGGCCAGGTGCTGGCCATCGACGCGCTGGTCTCCGATATCACTACCTCGGCTAAGGAACAGGCGGTGGGCCTTGCCGACGTCAACACGGCCGTCAACGACATGGATCGCGTCACGCAGCGCAACGCCGCCATGGTCCAGGAGTCGACGGCTGCCTGCCATGCGCTGAGCACGGAAGCGCAGACGCTGACCAGTCTCGTCTCCAAGTTCCGTGTGGGCGGAGCCGAAGAGATCGTGCCTTCCACCCCGGCGTTCCAGGACGTGAGCGCGCGCGTGCACACCCCCAGACCGGCCAGCACTCCGGCCGCCGCGCCCGTCCGTGCCCAGCAGGAACGCGCGCGCGCCTACTTCACGAACGGCTCAGCCGCGACCGCAGTCGAGCCCGATTTCGACGGCGAGCAGGATTGGCAGGAGTTTTAGGCCGTGCGTCCCGTCTCGGTCCTGATCGTCGATGACTCCGCCACATTGCGGGCCGTGGTTAAGGCCGTGCTTCGCAAGGAGCCCGGCATCGACGTCGTCGGGGAAGCGGCGGACGCGGTGGAGGCCCGGCGTCTGATCAAGGCGCTCGATCCGGACGTGGTCACGCTCGACATCGAAATGCCGGGCATGAACGGGCTGCAATTCCTCGAAAAGATCATGACCTTGCGGCCCATGCCGGTGATCATGCTGTCAGCGTCCACCGTGGCAGGCAGCGACAATGCGATCACGGCCCTGTCGACAGGCGCGTTCGATTGCGTCGCCAAACCCGCCACGGGCAATATCATGCAGGCCCTGTCCGACCTGCCCGATCTCATCCGCGCCGCCGCCGCCTCCCCGATCGGGGCGATGCGCAAGACGGCGCACGGCGTGGCTGCGCCAACCCCTTCCACGACCCGCACGCGAACCTTCCGTCACGACGCGCTGATCGCCATCGGCTCTTCGACAGGCGGCGTGGACGCGCTCAACGAACTCCTATCCGCCTTTCCGGAGAACTGCCCGCCCACCGTGATCGCCCAGCATATGCCGGAGAGCTTCCTGCAATCCTTCGCGGAGCGGCTGAATCGGAACATCCGCGCCGATGTCGGCGTGGCGAAGGACTTCGAACGCCTTAGATCGGGACAGATCCGCATCGCTCCGGGCGGCGTGATGGATCTGGGCCTGATGGGTCGGGACAGCTATCGCTGCCGCTTGTTGCCGCGCGCCAATGTCCAGGGTCATTGCCCGTCCGTCGACGTGCTGATGCATGCCGTCGCGCAGACGGCCGGCCGCAAGGCGGTCGGGGTGATGCTGACCGGCATGGGCCGCGACGGGGCGGAAGGCCTGCTATCCCTGCGCCGAAACGGCGCGCGCACCTTCGGCCAGGATCAGGTGACCTCGACCGTCTACGGCATGCCCAAGGCCGCATACGACATCGGCGCGGTGGAGCGGCAATTGCCGCTCGGCGCCATGGCGGACGCCATCCTGGATGCCTGTTCCCGGGAAACCGTTTCGACCCAACGCGCGGCTCTGGCCGGATGAGCTGGACTGACACCACGCAGAGGTCTCGCAAGCTGTATCTGGTCCAGGGCGAGTTCAAGGTCAGCGAAGACCCGCAGGACGTCATCACGACGCTGGTGGGCTCTTGTGTCACGGCCTGCCTTTACGACCCCATCGCAAAGGTCGGCGGCATGAACCATTTCCTCCTCCCACACGGTCCCTGCGGAGGCAACGACACACTCTATGGTATCAACCAGATGGAGCTTCTCATCAACGGACTGCTCCGCATGGGGGCGCGCAAATACCGTATGAAGAGCAAGCTGTTCGGTGGGAACACGATCACGGCCGGGCTCTGCGATGCGGGCGTTCGCAATGCCGAAATGGCCGAGACCTTTCTGTCGGACGAGAACATTCCCTGCGTCGCCTCGGCCCTGCGCGGTACCCAGGCCCAGCGCATTCAGTTCCACCCCGCTACGGGGCGCGCCCGCATGAAATATATCGAGGACACTTTCGAGGGCGACCGCGCCCAGCGCCCGGCCCCCGTCGCCGCGCCGGTCGATTCCGGGGTCGTGGAGCTGTTCTAGAAAAAGTCGACCCAGCCGTCCTCAGTATCGTCCCGCCCGCTCTCACGGGCGCGCGCCAGCAGTGCGTCGCTCAGCTCGCCCAGGACCAATGTCTCCAATAGGCGGTCGACTGCCTCTACGGGCTGATCGGCGACGGTCGTGGACAGGCAGTGGACGAAGCGCGAGAGCACGTCGCTCTTCTGCGTCAGCCGGTCGAGGTCCTGCAGACCCTGCAAGGTGGCGCTGGCCGTGCCGTCGGCGACGGGCAAGGCGGCGATGACATCCTGCAGGGTGGTCGCGGCCGAGGAGAGCTGACCGAGTTCGGTCGCGATCCAGGACAGCACGCTTGGCAGATCGAGCTGGGCCGTGGAAGCCTCCGCTGGACGTTTATCGGGCGGCGTGGCGCTCAAAGCTTGCCGACGACATGTTCGATGCAGCGCTTCATGTCCGGTGTGGTGAAGGGCTTGCGGATATAGTTGTTGAGGCCGAGCGCCGTGCCCTTCTTCAGCAGACCCGGCTCCGGGCTGCCGGTGACGAGGATGAAGCCCGTGCGGCCCAGCTGGGGATGGGTGCGAACGCTCTGCAACAGGTCGAGACCGGTCATGTTGGGCATGTTCTGGTCGGAGATGATGAGGTGGACGGGCTGACGCTGCAGTCGGTCGAAGGCGACTTTCCCGTCCTCTTCCCATGCGACGTTGCGTATGCCCAACTCCGCCAGCGACTGGGTAATGAGACCCCGGCTGGTCGCCATGTCGTCCACCACGAGGACGTGGAGTTGATCCTTGATGCTCATGAAAGGCTGCTCTCTGACGAAAGGGCGCTCAAGCGCCCTGAACGTTCCTGAAAATGGTCACGCCGACCCGCTCGAAGTCGGCTTCCGCCGAACCCGACAGGCGTTCCGAATGACCCAGATAGAGGTGGCCGCCAGGGCGCAAAATGTCGCGGAAACGCTCCCACATCCGCATCTGCCGCGCTTCGTCGAAATAGATCACCGTGTTGCGGCAGAAGACGATGTCGAACGTGCCGCCCATCGGCCAGCGTTCGGCGTTGAGGTTGAGCTTGCGACAGGTCACGAGGCGGCGCAGCTCCGGACAGACGCGAAACCGGTCCCCATCGGCTTCGAAGAACCGGTCGCGCAACTCGGTCGGCACGCCCTTCATTCGGGTTTCGTCGTAGAGGCCGGCATGGGCCGTACGCAGGACGGCGGAATCCACATCCGTCGCCAGGATGCGGGCATCCAGCCTCGTCGCCTCTGGACAGATGGATAGCAACATCATGCCGATGGAGTAGGCTTCCTCCCCGGTCGAACTGCCCGCCGACCAGATGCGCAGCCGCCCACCCGCCCGAAGATCGGAGACCATGGGAGCGAGCGCGTCCTCCACCAGATGCTTGAAATGGTGCGGCTCGCGGAAGAAGGCGGTCAGATTGGTGGTCAGCGCGTTGACGACTTCCGTGCGCTCGTCGCGGCCCTGCGGGCTGTCCACGAAGTCGCAATAGGCGCGGAAGCTCGGCAGGCCCAGCTCCCGAAGGCGTCTCTGCAGGCGGGACCGGATCAGGATCGTCTTTTCCTCGCCCATGGCGATGCCCGTTTCGCGTTCCATCATGTCGGCGAGCCGACGGAACTCGCGCGCTTCCAGCACCTGCCCCTCGGGTTGGGGGACGGCGGGACGGTCCAGTCTGGCGAGAGCCGCGCTCATGCGGCGAGCGGGATCGGTCCGCCGACGATCTCCGTCAGGGAAACGAGGCTGATCATGCGGTCTTCGCGCGCCACCAGGCCGGACACGAAGCCATTGCGGTCGTCACCCGGATAGGCGGGCGCGGGCTGCAGTTCCCCGCTTTGGATCATGATGATATCCGAAACAGCGTCGGCCAGAAGACCGGTCAGACGGCCATCTACCTGCGTCACCATGATGACGCTGCGGTCGGTTGGGGCGGTGCGCTCCAGGCCGAAGCGGCGGGCCAGGTCGATAATGGGCAGAACCGTGCCACGCAGGTTCACGACGCCCAGCACATAGTCCGGCGTGTCGGGTAGCGGGGTGGCCTCGCTCCAGCCTCGGATCTCCTTGAGCGACATGATGTCGATACAGAATAGCTGGTCGCCGATCGTGAAGGTCACGAATTCTGACGGGCCGCCCTGGGGTGTGTCCTCAGCCATGGGCCGCCCTCCTACGTTCGGTTTCCATTTCGTCCTCGGTACGGGTCCGCACCACCATCTTTTCGGACAGCTGTTCGGTGTCGATGATGAGCGCGAGCCGCCCGTCGCCAAGGATGGTCGCCGCGGACACGGAGTTCACGCGGCCGTAATTCTCTTCGAGGCTCTTGATGACGACCTGTCGCTGATCGAGAATGGCGTCGACCCGCAAGGCGCACCAGCGCTCTCCATCCGCTTCCACGATCACCATGACGACATGCTTCTGCTCCGCGACGTCGGACGCAAACCCCAGATGCTCGCCCAGATCGACCAGAGGCATAAGGTTGCCGCGCACGTCGACCATGCGCGTGGAGTCGCCCAGATGATGGATGGCGCTATTGGGCACCATGATGGTTTCCACCACGGAGGTGAGCGGCAGCACCAGGGTCTCGCTGCCGATACGGATCAGCATGGAATCGAGGATGGCGAGCGTGAGCGGCAGGGTGATGGTCAGGCGCGACCCCTCCCCCGGCGTCGAGCGGATCGTCACCTTGCCGCCAATATCCTGGATGGAGCGCTTTACCACGTCCATGCCGACGCCGCGCCCGGACAGGGTCGAGACCTGGTCGGCGGTGGAAAAGCCCGGCATGAAGAGGATGTTGTCGATCTCCGCGTCGCTCATGACCGCGTCGGGTTCCACGAGGCCCTTTTCTTCCGCGATGGACCGCACCTTTTCGCGGTTGATGCCCGCCCCGTCGTCGGAGACCTCGATCACGACCTTGCCGCCGCGATGGGCGGCCGACAGGCGGACTTCGCCGACCGGCGGCTTGCCGATCTCGACGCGCTTGTCCTTGGTTTCCAGACCGTGATCCACCGCATTGCGCAGCATGTGCGTCAGCGGGTCTGCGAGGCTTTCGATAATGGTGTTGTCGACTTCGGTGAACTCGCCTTCCAGCACCAGCTTGGCGGACTTACCGGCGGCCTGAGCGGACTCGCGGACCACGCGACCCATGCGCTGGAACAGCGAGCGGATCGGCTGGGCACGGATCGCCATGACCGATTCCTGGATGTCGACCGTCAGTTGACGGAAGTCCGCTATGGTGGACATGACGGACGGATCGCGCTCCAGCCCCGCATCGGAAATGGTCTCGTCCAGCATCGCCTGGGTCACGACCAGTTCGCCGACCTGGTTGATGAGCCGGTCGATCTTGTCGAGCACGACGCGGATGGTTGGTGGTGGGGCCTTGCGGGCGGTAGGAGCCTTGGCATCCGTCTTGGCATCGGCGTCCGGCTTTGTCTTGGCGTCGTCGCTGGCGGGGTCGGCCGCGGCCTCGACCGCCGTCACGGTTTCAGGCTCGTCTTCAGGTTCCGGAGCCTCGAGAGGCGGCAGCGGTGCGAGCGCGGCAGGCGCATTGTCGGGCGCGCTCGGCACCAGAGGTGGCA
>JBATXP010000122.1:0-6077 GCA_049673465.1 Litorimonas sp. | reverse complement strand
CCCCAGCCGGGCGCGCTCGCCGAAGTGCTGGTCCACCAGGCCGTGGGGCAAGAAGCCGAGGCCGTCGCCCAGCTCCAGCACCTCGCCCTCGCCCGACCCGGTCAGCGCAGTCAGGCTGTCGCCCTGTCGGATCATGGTCCGGCTCATGATGGCCGCGCCGGCGCTGGTGCCGCCGATGGGCGTTCCGGATGCGTGGGCGGTGCGGAGAGCCGACAGGACGGGCGTCGCGTGGCCGTCCGGGTTCAACAGCCCGGTCGTGCGCGACTGGTCGCCGCCGGTGAACCAGATGGCGGCTGCCCCGCGCAGCTGCGAGGCGACGTCCGGGTCGTCCGCGTTTCGCTTCCATTTCTTCTCGTTCACGCCCGGCGTGGTATCGTCGTCGCGCACGGCCAGCGGGGCGACCGTGATCCGGGCGTCGTCCACCCCGTGGCGGATCAGCGTCTTCCGCACGGAGGCCGCAGACTGGGCCGGGCTACCGGATGCGGACGGCACGATCACGAACGCGCCGTCGGTCTTGGCCTGGTCGATGAAAGCCTGCCAGACGTCCTGAGTGTCCGCCTCCAGCCCGCCGCCCGCAATCACGAGCTGGGCCTGAGCGGATGTCGCCAGGGCCAGACAAGCCGTTGCGGTCAATAACGTTCGGAGCATCAGCTATATCCTGTGATCACGGCGAGGACGACGAAGAGCAGGGCGAGCGCGAATGCGCCGAGCAGCGCCTTCCAGATGAAGGCGACCCAGGTCCCCCAGCCGACCCGTGCCGCAGCCAAGCTGCCCATCAGCGCGGCCGAGGACGGCACGACCAGGTTCATCAGCCCGTCGCCCAGCTGGAAAGCGAGCACGGCGGTCTGGCGCTCCACCCCGATCAGGTCCGACAGCGGCGCCATGAGCGGCATGGTCAGTGCAGCCTGACCCGAACCCGACACGACGAAGATGTTGGTGATGGCCTGCAGGGCGAGCATCCCGGACGCCGCCACGGTGGCAGGTAGGCCGTCCGTCACGCTCGCCATGCCGTGCAGCGCCGTGTTGAGCACGCTCGGTTCGCCCGGCGCGTCCCCGCCGAGCAGGATCACGACGCCCTTGGCGAAGCCGATGATGAGCGCGGCCGGGGCGAGCTGCACGGCCCCTTCCACGAAGGCTTCCCCGCAGTCATTGACCCCCATCCCGTTCAGCCGAAACAGGGCGGCGACCAGCGCGGCGGCGAGGCCCATGGCGAAGAACTGCGCTGCGATCTGGGAGAAGTAGTATTGGTGGACCGCCACGCCCCAGGCGACCCAGCCGATACCGGCCAGGACGATGAGCAGAATCAGCGCATGACCCAGGCCGAAGCGAGCGATCTCCCGCACGTCCTCCAGGTGGAGCGCGTCCGTTTCCGCCGTGCGGGACACGAGGTGACGGGTGCGCACGCGCCACGCATAGTGATAGGTCAGCCCGGCCGCGACCGTGGTGAAGCTGGCCCACATCAGGATGCGAAGACCCGCGCCCGACATCACGTCCAGCCCGGCAATCCCTTGCGCCACGACGACGGAGAACGGATTCATCCAGCTGGTCGCGAAGCCGACCTGCGTCGCCACATAGGTGACCATAAGGACGGTGAGGCTGTCATAGCCCGCGCGGATCAGGCCCGGCGCGAGGATCAGCACGAACACGATGGCCTCCTCGCCCATGCCGAATATGGCCCCGGCGAGGCTGAACGCGAAGAACAGCCCCGCAATCATCAGGTCCGTGCCGCGCCCGCCGCGCCCGTCCGTCTTCTGCAGCAACCGGTTCAGGGCGGCTTCCATCGCGCCCGTCCGCAGAATGATCCCGAACGCGCCGCCCACGATCAGCAGAAAGGCCATCAGGCCGATGGTCGCCGAGTAGCGGTCGCCCGCGATCAATCCCTCGAACAGAAAATCGAGAAAGCCCAGCGTGCCGTCCTCACCCGAAAAGAGCGGCACGCCGGAGCGTCCGACCGTTTCGAACGTGTCCAGCGCGAAGGCACCGTCCTCCCCGACACCGAAGCGCCCGGCAGGCACGAGCCAGCGTGCCGCCCAGGCGAACAAGGCGACGCAGAACAGGATCACAAACGTGTCCGGCGCGCGAAAGCGCCTGACAGGTTCGTCCATGCCGGGTCCGTCCTTGTCCGGGCCGGGAGTGTCCGAAGCGGGGCTCACGCTTCTGCCCTAGAAGGCGTGGCCGACCCGCAGGGTGATGAACCGCCCGAGGCTGTCATGGTTGAAATGATCGACATTGGCCCCGGTCGCGAGCGCGATGGGCGGATCCCGGTCGAAGATGTTGTCCACGGCGATCTGGATGAAGCTGTTCTCCGCATAGTCGTAGGAGACGGACGCATCGAAGGTGATCCAGTCGCCCACATCCGTATAGCCGGCCGGAACCAGCCCGTTCGCGATTGCGGCATCCAGAACGCGTGGGCTGGGATCGTCCTCATAGCTGGACACGTAGCGCGCGGCGACGCTGGCGCGCCAGTCATCCTTGCGCCAGCGCACCCGGCTGTTCATCGTGAACTCCGGATAGGTATAGCGGCCGACCTCGTCCACGACCGGCGAGGCGGGGCTCGCCTGACGGTCATATTCAAGCAGGATCGCCGCGTCCGCCAGCAGGGTCAGGCGGCCCATCTCTTCCAGATCGAAATAGAGCGTGCCGCTCACGTCCAGGCCGCTGGTTTCCTGGAAGCCCAGATTGGTCAGCGGAATGTGCGCGTCCGTGACGAAACCGTTGCGCACTTCGAGGCCCGGCGTGCCGGTCAGCAACTCGCCGTCCCCGACCACCGGAAAGTCCCCGGCGAGCGCGCGGCGGATGAAATCGTCCTCGTCGATGCCGACCAGATTCTCGTGGCGAATGTGCCAGTAATCGACCGACAGGGTGAAATCCTGGGTCGGCTCGAACACCGCGCCGAGGCTGTAGCTTTCCGCTTCCTCCGCGCGCAGCCCGGCATTGCCGAGCTCTTCGGACAGGAGCGCTTCGCCGCTTTCGTCCGGGTCGCCGTCGCACGCGCCAGGGGTCAGGGCGCAGTCCACGGTGAAACTGGTCAGGCGCACGCCCGCCCCGCTCTGGGCCAATGACGGCGCGCGGAAGGACGTGCTCCAATTGCCGCGCAGGACCAGCTCGTCCAGCGGCTGGTAGCGGGCCGCGATCTTGGGATTGAAGTCGCTGCCGAAGTCGGACACGTCGTCGAAGCGCCCGGCCAGCTGGATGTCGAAATCCTCCGTGATCGGCACGTAGAGCTCGGCGAAGGCCGCCCACTGGTCGCGCTTGGCGTCGGCGGAGGTGGAGGAGAAACCCACGATCGGGTCCGGATTGTCGGCCGTCGCGACGGCGAAACCGGACGGAATGTCCTCGACCTCTTCTTCGCGGTATTCCGCGCCCACGGCGACCTTGACCGTGCCGCCCGCCCAGTCGAACAGGTCGCCACTGGCGGAGACGTCGAATTGCAAGAGGCTGCTTTCGCCGTTGCGCTCGGCCTGCGTCGTGATGGCGTCGAGCACGGCCGGGTCCTGATCGACCTGTCCGCCGAACGGATTGTACCAGAGGGTCGAAAGGCCGCCATCCTCGCAGCGCTCGCCGTCCAGCGCGTCCACCGTGCTGCCGTCCGAACACAGATTGCCGAGCAACGCGTCCTCGAAGGGCTGCGTCAGGTAGAGGCCGGACAGGCCGCGCTGGCGGCTGTCGTTTTGGCCGTAGACGACCGCCGCCTCGGCGGTCCAGCTATTGTCGAATGCATAGGTCAGGCCGGAGGTGATGCGCAGCGTTTCGCTTTCCACGCTCACCGCGCGGGGTTCGGGCACCTTGCCCCAGGCGAAGATCGGGAAGCCGAAAAAGTCCTCGAACTCGATGCCGGGATTGTCGAAGTTGGCTTCCTCGACGATGTCGTCGATCAGGGTCTGCGGAAAGAAGGGGTTTTCCGGATTGACCGGCGCGCGGGAGAAATTCGCCGGGGACGAGGTGCCGCGACTCTCATTCGTGCTCCACAGCACGTCGTTGAACCAGGTCAGATCGTCCGTGACGTCGAGCTTGTAGGCCCCCATCAGGCCGATCGACTCCAACTCGTCGTCGGTGGCGACGAAGGCGTTGGTGTTGACCTCGCAGAACTCGCCGAGGCGGCCGCTGCCGAAATTCTCTTCCGCGCAGCCGCCGTCGCCGGGTTCTTCCGTCTGGTCGAAGAACTGGAACTCCAGGTCGTTGAAGCTCGGGAAGAAGCCCTGCTGGCTGGGCCGCACGCTGTTGGCGGTGAAATCGCGGTCGCGGTCGTAGAAGGCGTTGCGCTTGTAGTAGTCGGCCACGAACAGGATGGACTGGCGGTCGTCCGCCCGACCGAACACGCCGTTGACCGTGAACTTGCCCTCGTCGCTATCCGCCGTGCTGTTGCCGTAGCTGGCCTGGATTTCCTGACCGTTGAAGTCGTCGCGAAGCACGTAGTTGATCACGCCCGCGACCGCGTCCGCGCCGTAGATGGCCGACGCGCCGCTGGGTAGCACGTCGACCCGCTCGATGGCGGCGAGCGGGATGGCGTTGACGTCGATGAAGTTTTCCTGCCCCTGCGCGAAGGAGGCGATGGCGGCGCGGCGGCCGTTGATCAACGTCAGCGTGCTCGACGCGCCCAGCCCGCGCAAGGACACGGAGGCCGCGCCCGGCGGCGTATCGCCCGACAGCGCGCCGGCGGTAGAGGTGGAGAAGGTGCCCCGACCGCCGCCCGTCACGGGCAGTTCGCGCAGCACTTCCACCAGCGATCCGGCGCTGGTCTCTTCGATCAGGGAGCGGTCGATGGAAAAGGCCTGTACGGCACCGTCTTCGGCGAGGCCGCGAATGCGCGTGCCCGTCACGACGAGTTCGTCATCGTCTTGCGCGGCGGGCTGAAGCAGCGTTTCTTCGCTGAGCGTTTCCGGTTCGGAATCGGGGGTTTGCGCCAGGGCGGCAGGCGTGAAGATGGTCGTGGCGAGCAGGGCCGAAAGAGCCGCGCGCGAAAGGCGAAAAGACGTCATGGTGAAGGTCCGGGAAAAACAGAGGGGAACGCGGCCACGAATGGCCGGAACAGGGAGGGCGGGCGACCTGATGTCTTTTTCCGAAGCGCACGAATTGGAAGCGTAGCCGTCGGTCTACAGGACGGACCACCCGGTGGCGGTCAGCGCCGAAAGCCTATTCGTCGAACCACTCGCTAAGCTGGAAGTCCGCGGACGTCCGGCCGATCGTCTGTGATTCTGGCATCCATCCCAGCATGAGATATCCTTCCGATTTAACTCTAGTCAGAGTTTCTCCGCCAGGTCAAGATGGTTTGGAGAGAGGATCGGCCAATGGGAAGGCCACTGACGTGCCAGAGTCACGCCTCATCGAGACCGCTGCCTACACCCTCTCGCAACGAGGACGAGGCGCTGTGACATGGCGCTGCGACAAGGCCGGAGCCGTCAGCGGACCGTTCTCGCACCGTCAATTCCGATGACCCCCGCATCGACGAGGTCTGGGAGATCTGCTCGGACGTCGCGGAACGCATAGGCTATGCGAGCAGGGTGCCGAACGCGGAGGACTGAACGGCAGATCGGGTTTTATTATAGGCCGCGATGCGTTGGCATGGCCGGACAGTCCGGTTCGTCGTGCCGGGATCGGCGCATGACGGGTGAAACGTTCTTCGGAGGACGTTTTGGATCGAGTAACGGTCGATCATCTCGGCGTGGCTTCGATGTTGTCCAAACAATGACGCGGCAGGGCTCGTCGCCCTGCCGACGGTTTTCAGGCCGTCTTCATCTCCCTCATCACGGTTCTCAGCGTCTCCATCGCCTCGCGCATTTCGGTTTCTGCGATGATGAGCGGCGGGGCCATGCGCAGGACGTTGTCGCCGGCCGTGCCGACCATCAGCTTGTGGTCGAGCAGGCGGCGCTTGGCCTCGAGCTGGTCGCCCGGCACCTTCATCTTCAGGCCGATGAGCAAGCCCTTGCCTCGGACCTCCTCGATCAGGTCCGGGAACTCGTCCTTGAGGCCCTCCAGCGACTGCCGGAAGGCGTTGGACACGTCGCGCACATGCTGGAGGAAGCCCGCCTCGCTGATCCGGTCCCACACGGCGATACCCGCCGCCATGGCGAGCGGGT
>JBATXP010000121.1:0-3613 GCA_049673465.1 Litorimonas sp. | reverse complement strand
AGTTCGCCCTGACGGATCGCATCCGTGCCTTCGAAGACGACGCCAAGGTGACGGTCGAGGGGCTGGAGCATTTTCTCGACAACGCGCCCGCCATCCTGATTTCCGGCCACTTCGCCAATTGGGAAGTCATGGCGACCGTGCTGACCCAGTCGCCGGAACCCGTGCGGGTGACATACCGCAAGATCAACAATCCGCTGATCGACCGGCGCGTGCGCGAACAGCGCGAAGCCTACGGCACGAAATTCCTCGTGCAGAAGTCCACCCACCGAGGCGGGCGGGAGCTGTTCGAGGCGCTGCGAGCCGGCGAAAGCATCGCCATCCTGAATGACCAGAAGTTCAATACGGGTCTCAAGCTGCCTTTCTTCGGCACGGACGCCATGACGGCGCAAGGCGCGGTTCGGCTGTCGCTCAAGACCGGTCGGCCCATCCTGCCCATGGTGGTCGTCCGGGACGGAGCGCGCTTCCACGTGCGCTTCCATCCGCCGCTCGACTGGCCGCGCACCGGTGACCGGACGGCGGACGTGGAAGCGGGTGTGCGCAGCGTGACCGCCTTCATCGAAGACCGTATCCGCGATAACCCGGCCCAGTGGTTCTGGGTCCACCGCCGCTGGCCGCGGGAACATTACCGGAAGGACCGCGCGTGATCGTCAGGGCAGAGCGTCCCGGCGACGAAGCCGCCATCTTCGACCTGACGCAGGCCGCCTTCGCGCCCATGCCGTTTTCCGGCGGAACGGAAGGTCCGATCATCGATGCGTTGCGGCGGGACGGCGATCTCGTCCTGTCGCTCGTGGCCGAGGCGGACGCGGCGATCGTCGGTCATATCGCCTTCTCGCCCGTGACCGTTTCGGGCGAGAGCCGGGGCCTCTACGGTCTGGGTCCCGTCTCCGCCCATCCGGAGCGACAGCGGCAGGGCATCGGCTCCGCGCTGATCCGCGAGGGACTGTCCCGCCTGCCGGACGCCAGGGCCGTGTTTCTCGTCGGCGACCCGGCCTATTACAGCCGGTTCGGGTTTGTGGGCGATTGCGGCCTGACGCATGGATCGGTGCCGCCGCATGCCGTGCAGGGTCTGTTCCTCGACGGTCGCGCGCGGTCCGGCGAGATACGTTACGCGCCCGGTTTCGCCGCGCGCTAGTCGCCACTCGGTCATGGACGCGCCGCAGTCTCGCCCCATTCCGGGGCGATCCTGTTCGGACTGGGGGGTGCTTCGAGAGAGACACCCATGACCAAGACTCTTCTTAGCGGCGTCGCCGCCCTCGCCTTCGCCCTTTCCGCCACCGCCGCCTACGCCCAGGACTCGGACTATTCCGATCCGCCCGTGGACCACAACGAAGCCGTGATGGACGCGGCCGAGGATACGCTGGAAGCGGCCGAGGACACGATGGAGGCCGCCGAGGCGATGGAAGACGAGGCGCCGAAGGTCACCTATGACGAGTTCGGCAACCCCGTCGAGATCGAAGCCGACGTCGACACCACCTACGACTCCGACCTTTACGGCGTCGAGACCGACGGCACGGCGACCGATCCCGTCACCTGTCCGGAAGGCACGGAAGTGCAGACGGACGGATCCTGCATGGTGGTCGGCGAATGGACGGAAGACGACCAGCCGGAAGAGTAGCGTCCCATCCGCTCCCATCGCCGAACCGCGCCGCGCCTCCCAGAGGCGCGGCGTTTTGGTTGTAGTGGGCTCTAGATAAAATCCAGTGCCATTACTCATGACCAGGCCCCGTCCCCGGCATTCATTGCCGGGGCCTGCTTCCTTCCTGTTTCACAAGAGGAGATCGGCCTGAAGCTCTCGTCTTGTGATCCTCAACGAGGCCAGACCCCGGCAATGAATGCCGGGGACGAGTGGTGAGAGTTTGGGCAAGAACCGTCCGATTTATGCCGACGCCTTGCCACGCGTCGCGTCCCAGCGCGCAAACTCGTGCGCGATGCAGCGATCGATCAGGAGCCGCCAGACCGGTTCGGCGATGTCTGCGGACAGGCCGAGCCGGTCGCTTTCCGCCAGCACCTTGGCGACCACGTCCTCGATCCGTTCGGCATCGTAGACCGCGTCCCGATCCGGCTTGATTCGCGCCGCCGCATCCATGTAGCCCTGCCGCGTCACCAGCAGGCGCACCAGTTCACGGTCGAGCGCGTCCACGCCCTCGCGGACCTCCGCCATGGTCGTGCAGTCTTGCGGCTGCTTCGCCCCCGAACTAGCCATGAATGCGCGCCTCGCTCCGCCAGTTCACCAGCAGTTCCGGATCGAGATTGCGCCCGCGCCATTTCAGCCGCCAGCACAGATGCGGCCCCGTGGAGCGCCCGCGCGAGCCGACCGTGCCGATCTGCTCGCCCTGGCTCACGCGTTGGCCTTGGTCGACCAGAATGTCCTCATTGTGCAGGTAGTAGCTGATCAACCCCTGCCCGTGGTCGATCATGATGAGCGAGCCCTCGAAATACATGTCGTCGTCGGCGAGGCTGACGATCCCGTCGGCGGGCGCAAGGATCGGCGTGCCCGCGGGCGCGGCCAGATCGACCCCGAAATGCGGCCGCTTCGGCTCGCCGTTGAGCACGCGCTGCGCCCCGAAATTCGTCGTCTTGCGATGCTCCGTCACCGGATAGATGAAGCCATCGCGGAACCCAATCTCCTCCGCCTTGGAGGCGAACCCGACCTTCTTGCGCGCGGTCGCCGAGCGGATACGCGCCAACTCCGCTTCCGTGTAGCTGCTGACCATGTTGCTCGGCAGGCCGTCGATGCGGGAAATATCGTAGTCGCGCGGGGCGATGTCGAAGTCGACGCGGTCGTCGCCGACGCGCACGAAGGCGTTCGGCTCGTCGCGGTCGAAGCCGATGATGACGATGCCGTTGGCGTCTGCTGTCTGATTGTAAGTGTCGTTTTCGGAACGACCGACTTCGACTGTGGCGTTCGGCGTGGTCTGGCAGACGACAAGTCCCCCTTGGGCTGCGATGCCTTCGCAACGCAGTCTGTTTCGGACTTCAGCAAACAAGTCAGCAAGCCTCTCTTCACTCCGCAACAGAGCTGCATCCAATTCTTCTTCTGTGAGCGCAGGACACTCCTCATTTGGTTCGCATTTTCGAGTGAGACCAAAAACTTCTCCATACCCAATCGGAGAGGGGGCAGTTGTGTCAGTGCCTGATATATTCTTGTCTTGCGCTTCCGCCGCACACCCCACCAGCGCTAAAGCGGCTATAGCGAGCAGCCCTCTCACACCACACCCGCCCGCTGGAAGCCCTTCAGCGCCGCCCCGGCATCCTTGTAGGCTTCCTGCCGGTCGTCGTTCCAGTAGCGCAGCTCTTCGAGCGGGATGCGCTCGTCCGTCACCGCGCAGGTGACGTAGGCACCGCCTTCTAGGATGGTGAAATCGCTCGCGCCGAAGTGAAGCTTGGCCTCGCCCTGTTTCCGGAAGAACATGTTCATGGGCTCCACATAGGCGCTCGCGCCGACATTTAAAACAGCGACCGTTGCGGCGTCTCCGCCGGGTCCGCCTTGCGCTTTGGCGGGCGTCTCCTGGCGGTGGCCCCGTCGATGACCGCGTCGCGCTTGCCGTCCGCAAAAGTCAGCGTGACCGCTTCGCCCGGCGCGGATGCATCGGCGGAGCGGACCACC
This sequence comes from Litorimonas sp., assembly GCA_049673465.1. Classification (GTDB taxonomy): domain Bacteria; phylum Pseudomonadota; class Alphaproteobacteria; order Caulobacterales; family Maricaulaceae; genus Litorimonas. The sequence continues at coordinate 6 of JBATXP010000121.1, read as the reverse complement.
CCGCCC
>JBATXP010000120.1:0-1766 GCA_049673465.1 Litorimonas sp. | reverse complement strand
CCTCGGCGCGGATCGCGGCCGCTTCCAGCGGGGAGGCGACGACCCCGTCCACGCCCGCATCGAGCGCCTGGCGCACCCGCCGCATGACGAGGTTTTCCGCATTGTCGTTATAGCCGATCGCCTCCAGGGCGGGCTTGTCGAGCGAGGTCAGCACGGTCACGCCGAGGATTTTCAGGGACGCGCTTCCCTTGCCCCGCACGGCGGCGCGCATCACGTCGGGCCGCGCGTGGACAGTCAGCAGCTGCGCGTCCAGCCCGGCGACGGAAGCCGTCGCCTTCTCCACGGTCGCGTCGATGTCGTGGAACTTGAAGTCGAGGAAGACGTTCTTGCCCGCATCGCGCAGCATCCGCCCCAGTTCCACCCCGCCGATGGGCAGGAGTTGCAGCCCGATCTTGTAGCTGGCGACCGCGTCTCCGAGCGTGCGCACCATGGCGTGGGCGTCCTCGACGGTCGGCAGGTCGAGCGCGACGAAGACCCGCTCGTCGGTGGGAAGGGCGTTGGCGGCGGGGCTCACGCCGCGTCCCCGGCGTCGCGGAACTTGCCGGAGCGTTTGAGCATCATCGTCTTGACCGTGTTCTGCGGCAGGAACCGGCCCATCCGGGCGATGGTCCGGTTGACGCGGCCCGGAATGAACACGTCCACATTCGCCTCCAGCGCGTCCGCGCCGAGCCGCGCACAGTCTTCCGCGCTCATGATCATGTAGCCGGGCAGCTGGTCGATGCCCTCGCGCGTGCCGTTCACGTCGTGGAATTCGGTGAGGGTGAAGCCGGGACAGAGGGCTGAGACGTGCACGCCCGTCCCGTCCAGCTCCGCGTTCAGGCTTTCGCTGAACTTGACGAGATAGGCCTTCACGGCGGCGTAGAGCGTGTGCCCCCGACTGCCCGGCATGTGCCCGGCGAGGCTGGCCACGTTCATGATCCGCCCGAAGCCGCGCTCCACCATGCCCGGCACGAGCTTGCGCGCGGCCTCCACCACCACGTCGACCATCAGCGTGTTGAAGCGGTCGTGGTCTTCCCAAGAGCTGTCGAGGAACTGGCCCGGATGGCCGTAGCCCGCATTGCTGATCAACCCATCGACGCTCAGCCCGCGCGCCGCGATCTCCGCCAGCAGGGCGTCGACGGCCCCGTCTTGCATCAGGTCGGCCGTGACGGTCGCGACGCTCACCCCGTGCTCGGCCTCGATCTCGGTCTTGAGGGCATCGAGCCGGTCCGTGCGGCGGGCGGTCACGATCAGGTTCCAGCCGCGCCCGGCATATTCGCGCGCCAGCGCCGCCCCGATCCCGGCCGACGCGCCCGTGATGAGCATGTTGCGCCCGCGAAACCCGCTTTCGCCCATATCTGTCCCCTTTGTGAGTTGCCGCCGCCCGGCGGTTTGCTAGACGCCCGGACATGACAAGGCAAACGGTTGCGACCCTCATCTTTTCCGGCGCGGCGGCCGCCCTTCTTCTGGGCGGGTGCAGCACGCTGAACTTCAACGACGCCGAACCGGAGAAATATGCCGGGTTCGACTGCAAGGAGCTGGCCGTGCTGGCCGAGAGCTTCCGTCCCGAAACGCAGGAACAGATCTTCGCCGATGTCAGCGATCTGGAGCGGCGCAACGAGGGCACGCGTGATCTCGGCACCACGACGCGGCGCGCCCGTCCCTACGAAATCGAGCAGGCGCGCGAGCGACGCTCCATCGCTCTGGCCCGGCGGGAGAAGGGCTGCATCTAGGTCGTGCCCGCAAATCTGGGGCCGGTTTTGACGGCCTTGGGGCGGTTCGTGGCT
>JBATXP010000119.1:0-3665 GCA_049673465.1 Litorimonas sp. | reverse complement strand
GTCCGGCCCCGTCAACACATTGAGATGCGAAGGATTAATAACGTCCTGCATTCTTTGGTGTTCCGCTTGCAGGCCAAGTGCCTGCTGGATCGCGGAACTCCCGCGGGTCAGATCATCAAAAACGCCGCTCCGGTGTAAATCGTCGAAGACTGATCCAGCGCGCGCAGCAGCGTCCAGCACCGATCCGGGTCTTGCAAACCCAAGGTTAGCCAAATCAACACTGCCGCCCATTGAACGCGACAACTCGGCAATATTGGTGGACCGCGCAGATTGTGGCTTCGGCGGACGCTTCACCACCCTTTCGGCCTTCGGGGCAACAGGGGGTATCGAAAGCCGCGTCACAGCCGGATTGTGCGTCGGCTGATCGTGTTCTACGTCAATCTCGCGTGATCGCCGGATTATGAACAATTGGCCCTGCGCCTCGAATGATATGCGCAGTTTGGATGCGGGGCGTGCCCCGACATTACGAAGTGAAACGCGAATCGTCACGGATGGTTCTAGTTCCTCGCGGCCCTCATGCAATCGCTCGAGATCGGACCGGCATTGTGACAGCCATTTCGGATATTCGGTGGTCGTGTATTCTGACACATCTTCGTCGCTGGGTGCGATGTAAGATATCTCCGCCCCATCGCTTTCGATGCGGGTTTCCGGAACTGAAAAATCAGTCACCTTAGGGTGGGTTGCTTCAAGCCGCTTTACTAACTCATCCACTTGGTCAGCAGAAAGTGCGTCAGGAACTTTCCGCACGACATGGGACGAAATCTCTCCGTCTGTCGCATCCTCAATCTGGATGACCGGTTCCTGCGACCGATAGGCCGCAATGTCCTTCTCAAGATCGGCGATCTGGCGATCCTTGTCCGACATAGCTGGTTCACGCTTCCAACTGTCCTCAAGCAGGTGGAAGTCTACACCCAATGCAGAGGCCGTCATTGCCACCCCGCCGTCATCTGTCATCACTTTGACCGACGCAAAACTTTGGTCCTTGGACAGTTCCGAGACAATACCCACGATCCGGTCATCCACTGCATCATAGTCCAAAGTGTCCGCGTATTTGGGATCGGGACGGGCGTGTGTCATCAAGCGCAGGACGACGCGCGGAGCGGCCTCTTGGATTACGGTTTCGGTCTGGCGTTTTTGTAGCATCGCGCGGACCTTACCGAACGTTTCGAGAGCCCGTTTACGCGTCCTACCCGTGCCCTTCTTATGGCGGTCAATCTCCGCCTGAACCGGTTTAGTCAGGCCGATAACAATAGGATCAACGCCGAGCTCTGCCCATGGCAAATCCTCCAGGCGCTTGGCCTCAAAAAAGAGGTTAGTGTCGGCAATGTATAAATGTTCCATGGCGCCCCTCGCATGACCCACGACGATACCGCCGGCTACTTCCAATTGTTTCTTTGGATGCAGGACCCACAACATAGGCATTTCGAGACGCTAGCGCAAAGGCGAATTTCGTTTGCGGGGTTACTCGCTCTGTCTGGGTGTCATCCCTTGCGTTGGCCTGCCGTGTATGGCCGAACAGGCGGTTGGGCCGTCAGAACTTGTACTTCATGCCGTCCGCTGACGAGCAAGCGCACCACCCTCCATGCCTCCGAAGGAGACGTTCACCGCGAGCAACAAGTCTACAGGCTAAGCTCACGACAACCAGACCGTTAAGCGGCAACCACATTCTAAGCGCGGATCAAGGGGCTCGTGGACATAGTGATATACATATTTGACATTGTCAGCCTTTTGTGAAACTAAAGCTGACATGGAGGCACTTCATGAGTGATGGACCACATAAAAGCCTACCTATGCGCAGCCACTGGAAGCGCTTGGCGGAGCGCGCCGATAAGGCCGCTTACTCAGTGCATGAGGTGTCTGAGGCTTTGCCCACCGCCCTGCAGCAGGAATTTCGTGAGGCCCCACTGGAGAAGTTAAAGAAAGCTCTAGGCGTAGATGATCAAGGCGCGCTTTTCTCCGTGCAAAATCCTAAAGAGCTGGATGCACTCAGAACGGAATGCCCCGGATCAGCAGCTGGGAACGCGCTGATTGACTGTGCTAAAGAAGCCGTCGCAAGCGGTCTTACCGGTGATGCAGCCTGCGAACAGGCACTCGCAAACGCGCTTGATGAGTGTGCGAGATCAGCGTTTCGGGGAATTGAAGAACACTATTACCGCAAAGCACCGGACTATCGCGCTCAATTCGTTCGCTCGCGTTTAGACGCAGGACGAAGTCAGTGCGATGTCAAATCTTTGGCTAAAGATATGCTCAACGCACCTCCCAAAGGCCGCCATGGCAGGACACTTTCAAAGCATGACGGCCTTGATGAAGGGCCCGAATTGCGATGAACAATGTCCCTCAACAGTCAAGCTCCGGTGTACTAAAGGTTTCCGTTCTTGAAGCATCTCCAATTGGAGCTTCGCGACCGGATGTTCTGGTTCTAGGACAAGATATCGAATTCTCGACAAGGGATTTGGAGTCTTACGCAACATCCAACTGGGACCCGGTCGTATTTGACGCGATGGTTGTCGCCGCTGTCGTCGAGTATTGTGATCGCAGCCTCAAGCGCTTGTCTGGATCGTGGGCGCGAGAATTCAGTGTTGAAGTGCCCGTTCATGATCCAGATCGCTGGAACCAGCTCGAGGTCAACGAGGCTCTACACGATGCACTTGGTTTTTTGACCGGCGACCGTTGGCACTTCACATTCTTGCAGAGAATGACGAACGAGCCTTCTCCACGCCAAGGATATCTGGAATTTCCACCCAAGACAGAAGCAACGCTGGCTTTCAGCGATGGTATGGATTCGAGAGCCGTTGCAGGATTGGCGCGTGCTGAACTTAGTCACGGCTTGGTAAGAATCAGGCTTGGCTCTAAGCGGTCGGACAAACCGCCAAAAGAGCAACCTTTCACTGCAGTGCCATACAAGTTAAAAAAGAAGGTGCGCAATCAAGAGACTAGCGCACGAAACCGCGGTTTCCGCTTCGCACTTGTGAGCGGCCTCGCCTCTCACATTTGCGGCGCGCCACGCATCATCATCCCTGAGAGCGGCCAAGGAGCGTTGGGACCTGTACTTGCGCCTGTGGCGCATGCTTATCCCGATTATCGGAACCACCCGGCATTCTTGCGTCGCATGCAACTCTTTCTGAGTGCCCTGCTTGGCACTGATATCAAATACTCGTTTCCGCGTCTCTGGTACACGAAAGGACAAACACTGCGTGCATACCTTGCCCTTGGGATCGACGGCGATGCGTGGAAGTCAACGCGATCGTGTTGGAAAAGCGCGCAGTGGAGTTCGGTTGACGGACAATTCCGCCAATGCGGAGTTTGCGCGGCCTGTATGCTGCGCCGCATGAGCGTTCATGCAGCGGAACAATCCGAACCTGATGAAACATACATCGCACAAGATCTGACAGCCCAGGATCTCGCAAACAGTGCTCCACCCTCTTTTAACAAAATGAACAAGGCTTTTCGCGAATATGCAATTGCGGGCGTGCTTCACATGGATCATATGGCCGATCTTTCGGGAGAGGACGGACGCGCAGGTTGGCGGCGTCAAGCATACGAGATTGCCGGCACGCTAGGTTTGTCGGTCGAACAGACAGAGCAAAATATCAAAGATCTGATCTCGCACCATGCAGCCGAGTGGAGCGCGTTTACAGCTGCTCTCGGAAGGGGGTGTTTCATTC
>JBATXP010000118.1:0-3326 GCA_049673465.1 Litorimonas sp. | reverse complement strand
GCACCGGCGCCGTGCGGCTGGGACGTGGCGCGGCTGGTCTATGGCAGCGGCGTGGCGACACTGGTGCCGGGCGAAGCCAACATGCAGTGCCCCCTGTCGGTCGCGACCTTTCTGTGGCTGCGCGAGGTGGACGATCTGGCGCGCGAGCGCTTCGGCCAGCCCCTGGCCAGCGTGCACCACATGGGAAGCTATTCCTGCCGTCGCCAGCGCGGCAACGGCTCGGGCCGCTGGAGCGAGCACGCCTTCGCCAATGCCTGGGACATCGCCGCGTTCGAGCTGGCGGATGGACGGCTGATCCAGCTGCTGCGCGACTGGAACGGGGAGGATGCGGATGCGCGCGCCTTCCTGCGCGACGCGCGCGACCAGGCCTGCCGGGTCTTCAACGTGACCCTGTCTCCGGACTACAATGCCGCGCACCGCGACCATTTCCACGTCGACATGGGACCCTATTCGTCCTGCCGATGAGGCCCGCTTAACGAAGCCATCAGGCTTTGGTGGTAGCACGAACGCGATGTCCGTTTCATCGTTCGACATAGACACGGTCGCGTTTGCCGACCTGCCCGATCCCGAGATCGAGGCATGGGCGCGGCTGCGCGCCGACGACCCCGCGCTGGAAAGCCCCTACCACCATCCGGACTATCATCGCCTCGTGGACCGGCACCAGGGCGGCGTGATGGTCACGTGCGCACGCCGGGACGGCGAGCTTGTCGCCCTCTTGCCCTGGCAGGGCGGAGCCTATGCCCGTCCCTCGGGCGCGCCCCTGTCGGACTATCAGACCGTGATCGGTCGGAACGACGTGGCGATGGACCTGGGAACCCTGCTGCACGGCCAGGTGTCGGGCGCCTTTCACTACACCGCCATGCCGTCCACGGACGGCGAGGAGACCTGCCGTCTCGAACTGACCGGGGCGGAAGGCTGGAGAGCGGCGCGGGACGGCAGCTATCGCCGCCACCTCAAATCCACCCGCCGCCGGGTCCGCAAGGCGGAGGAGGAGATCGGGCCGCGCCGCGTCGTGATGCAGAGCCGCGACGTCGACGCCTATCAGGCATTGATGGAGTGGAAGCGCGACAAGTTCCGCGAGACCGGAAAGTTCGACGTGCTGGCCAACGCCGCCACTTCCGGTCTGCTCCGCGACCTGTGGGAACGTGGACCCACGGCCCCGTTGCGGGCCGATCTGCATGTGCTCTATTTCGGCGACCGGATCGCCGCCGCCGATCTGGGTCTTTCCGATGGGACCGTGTTCCATAGCTGGATCGTCGGTTACGATCCGGACCTCTTGTCTTACGCGCCCGGCATCCAGCTGCTGGAGGGCGTGATCGACGGCTCGGACGCGCTCGGCTACCGCGTCATCGACCTAGGTCCCGGAACGGACGGCTATAAGCGCCATTATGCGACCCATCCCCGGCGGGTGGCGTCGGGCGTGGTGACGCTGCCGTCGCCGGCCGGGATGATCGCCGCCGGCTACGACCATGCGGAAGCCGCGCTGAGGTCGCGCACGGGCGACGCGTTGGGCAAGGTGCGGCGGCGCTATAGCCAGATCGCGGCCTGCGAGCCGGTCCTGTCCAAGCGGTCCCGCGCCATGGCCAGCGCGATCGGCCAGCATTTCCGTACATCGCCCATTCGAGACTGACTCCGCGTACCACACGCCTAGCGGGCAATCGGCAAGATTTTTCCGCATAAACGACCATGACAGCGCTGCCATCGCGTGTTCCGCGCCTGCGGCCCCGCTGCACGCAACACATATGCGACATTTTCCGGCGCGACGCGTGACAGATCGGAAAGCCGCGCTATAGCCGAATCGAGGGTGAATACACCCCATTCAAGAATAGTGAGCGAAACAGCTCGGGGAGATCCATCACATGCACACCTACAATCGTATTGCGTCTGCGCTTCTGGCCAGCACCATGCTCGTCGCACCGGCGGCGTTCGCGCAAGACACTGACGACGAGACGCGCTTCATCGAAGACGTCATCATCGTGGAGGCCACGCGCCGCGCCGCCGACGTTCAGGACGTGCCGATCGCGGTGACGGCGATCACGCCGGTCCAGCTGGAACGCCAGGGCATCGTCAATATTGCGGACCTCGCCTCCGTGACGCCGGGCTTCAACCTGCAATCCTCCCAGACCACGACGCAGGGCACATCCATGCGCATTCGCGGTGTCGGCACGACCGGCAACAATATCGGGCTGGAGTCGGCGGTCGGCGTGTTCGTGGACGGCGTCTACGTCTCCCGCCCCGGCGTGGCGCTGGGCGAGATGGTCGACATCGAGGCGGTGGAGATGCTGCGCGGTCCGCAAGGCACGCTGTTCGGTCGAAACGTCACGGCGGGTCTGTTGAACGTGCGCACGCGAAAACCCGAGTTTACCGAGTTCGGCGGCTTCCTCAACGCGACCTACGGCAATTACGACCTGATGAACCTGCAGGCGGCGATCAACGCCCCCGTCAGCGACACGCTGGCCCTGCGCGTGACGGGTGCGTGGCGCGAGCGTGACGGGTTCATGGAATCGACCATCGTCCCCGGTGCGGAAAGCCATGACCGCGACCGCTTCCTGATCCGCGGCCAGGCTCTGTGGGAGCCGACGGACAGCACCAGCCTGCGCCTGATCGCGGAATATCAGGAAGTGGACGAGAAATGCTGCGCAGCCTCCAACCTTTCCGTGACACCCAACCTCTCCGCGGCGACGACGGCGGAGATCTTCCCTGAATTCGGGCTGGACGCGCTCTACGACCGGAAGTTCAACGACCAGGAGTTCCGCAATTTCTCCGACACGACCGCCTTCTCCGCCGAGCTGAACCACGATTTCGGCGCGGTGACCGCGACCCTGATCGGCTCCTACAACAATTTCGACGCCGGGTCGGAGCAGCAGGAATTCAATGGCGGGCTGCAATATACGACCGGCGGCGTGACCATTCCGCAGCAGGACCGTCTCGCCGTCGACCTGATCGACACCTACACGGCGGAACTCCGCTTCCAGGGCGAGGTATTCGACGACCGCCTGGACTGGCTGGTCGGGGTCTATTATGCCGACGAGACCATCATCGAGGACTTCGCCCTCGGTCTCGGCCCGGACTATAGCCGCCTGGTCGGAGAAGCGAACTTCGGTGGTGCTTTGGGCGCACCCACGGCGTCGGCCTTCCTCAGCCTCTATGCGGGCGCGGGCGCCTTCATCCAGCAGCTGGGCGCGGGCGTCGCCGATCCGACCTTCGCCCCGCTGTCATCGGACGGCCAATACGCCCGGAACTTCTTCGAGCAAGAGGCCGAGAGTTTTTCGGTCTTCACGCACAACATCTTCTCGGTCACCGACACGGTCGATCTGACGCTGGGC
>JBATXP010000117.1:0-14842 GCA_049673465.1 Litorimonas sp. | reverse complement strand
CGCAAGGCCAGATCTTGAAGATCGGCATCTCGGTCGAGGTCTGGGACGCGGACGCCTATATGGACACGGCCCGGCTGCGCGACGCCTTCACCGCCTATCTGCGCGCACTGGATGCGGAACAGCTCGCCGATCCGAACTTTCACATGCGCATCAAGCGCGCCCTGCTGCACCGCGCGCGGGTCGTGTCGGGACCGGAGGTGGTGGCCGACGTGCTGATCACCGACTTTCTGTTGACGAGTTAGAGAAGGGCATTCGGGGGCTGTGGAGCTGGAATTCGTCAAGGATATGCTGCTGATCGCGCTGTGCGGCGCGTCCGCCTTCTATTGCTGGATGCTGTCGCGGCGCCTCAAGAAGCTCAACGACCTCAAGAGCGGCGTCGGCGCGTCCATCGTCACGCTCACCGACGCCATCGAGCGCACCCATGCCGCCGCGACCACCGCCCGGGCCGAGCTGTTCGAGAGCATCGACGAGATCAAGGGGCTGCTGGCCGACGCGGAAGCCAAGGCCATGCGGCTGGAAAGCGCCATGCGCGAGGCGGACGGCAAGATCGGCGAGGCCGAAGGGGCGAACGACCGCCTGCGCGCCGTCGTGGATCACGACATTCCCGCAGCGAGGCGCAAGGCGCTGAAGACCACCGAGGACCTGCTGAAGATCGTATCCGACCTGAAACGGCTGAGCGGCGACTTGCCCTCCCCGACCTCGGGCGCGTCCTCCGGAAGGAATGCGGCGTGAAGTCCTCCATCCTGATCGTCCTGGCCGTGGGGTTCATGGGCTTCGGGGCGCTGGAAGTCGCCGCCCTCAACCCGAGCGAGAACGCGAGCGCCCGCGCCAAGGATGCGTCCGCCGCGGAGCCGGGCGCGAACCCGTCTTCGTCCCCCTTCCAGGCGGATTCCGGCACGCCGAGCATCCCGCCGCGCGTGGACGTGAACTCCGACCAGGCCTGCCTGACGCCCGCCCTGGTGGCGGCTTTCGAGCCGCGCCATCTGGAGCTGCTCGATCGGGAGGCGAAGCTGACGCGGCGCGCCGCCGAACTGGCCGATCTGGAGAACGCGCTGGACGCGAAACTGGCCGAAGTCTCCGCCACGCGCGACGAGCTGTCCGCCATGACGGACCGGCTGGATAGGGTGGCGAGCGAGGACATCTCCCACCTGGTCGACATGTATTCCACCATGAAGGCCAAGAAGGCCGCCGCCATCTTCGATCGCATGGACCCCGCCTTCGCGGCGGGCTTCCTGCGCGAGATCGACAGCGCGCGCGCCGGGCTGATCATGGCGGAAATGGGAGAGGAGCAGAGCTACCGCATCAGCCTGCTGATCGCCAACCGCCACGCGGAGTGGCGCAAGCCATGAGATTTCCCCCTACGTCTTGCGTGGACTCCCGACCCGGCTAAGAGCGCCTCATGCGGTCCGATCCCGACAGTCCGAACGACAAGTCCGCCCCGGCGCGTCTGCCCCCGACCCAGTTCTGGGGTCTGGCCGTGGTGATCTACATGGTGCTGCAAATGCCCTATGTGCGCGTGCCGTTTCTGTTCATTTCGACCTGGGCGCACGAGTTCGGGCATGGGCTGGGCGCATTGGCCATGGGCGGCGAATTCATCCAGCTGACCGTGTTTCCGAACTTTTCCGGCGTCGCACAGACGGCCACGTCCGGCGGCTTCGCGCGTGCCATGGTGGTGGTGTTCGGCCTGCTCGGCCCCAGCGCGCTGGGCGTGCTGATGATCGGTCTGACGCGCGGCCTCGGCCGCTACCGCACCGCACTGATCGGGTTGAGCGCGCTTCTGTTCCTGACTCTGGTCTGGGCGGCGGACCTGTTCACGGTCGCGACCATCTTCGGATCGGGCGTGCTGGTCGGCCTGTTGGGCTGGAAGGGCTCCGATCGAGTGGTCTTCTATGCCGCGCAGGTGCTTTCCATCGCCATCTGCCTGACCGCGCTGACGGGGTTCGGCTATTTCTTCATGGGCAATGCGGAGGTGGCGGGCGCGCTCTACCGGACCGACACGGGGATCCTCGCCGATATCTGGGGCGGGGCGCACTGATTTTGGGGCGCGGTCATGGTGGTGCTGTCCGTCGCCATGCTGGTCGCGGGCGTCGCGGTGTCCGACCGCTGGGCGCGGCGCAAACCGCGCGAACCCGAACTGGGCAAGCCGCTCTAGGGCTTAGGCTTGGTAGAGCCGAAGACCCTGCGCCAGCGCGACTGCACCACGCCCGCGCCCGCCGAGACATTGCTGCCCACGTCCCGCGCCGCGTCTCCGACCGCATCGCCGACCCGGTCCAGTGTCGGGTCGATGCGCCGCGCCTTCCATCGTCGCACCATCCGCCACAGATAGAACCAGAGGCCCAACAGCAGCGCGATGAAAACGATGTTGAACCACGGGATCAGTCGCGCGTCGGGCCCGTCGACCCGCTTCATGCTCGTCGCGTTCGGGTAGATGGAAAAAATCTCGAGCCGCCAGCCATAGTGGCGGATCGCGACCCATTGATCGGACTGCCGCTCGAAGGATTTCGCCTGGGTGAAGACGTTGTCGGAGTCGAACTTGAAATAGGGCGGCCAGCCCCAGCCCGTATCCTCGTTGCGGTAGACCATCGGCTTGCCATTGGCCTTTTCCGTATTGATCAGCCGTACGTCGCGCGTGCGTTGCGCGTCCTCGTCGGCCTGGGTTCGCTCCCAGAAGGGCGCGTCCGGTTCGATGTCGAAGCGGATCACCTCTGTGCCGACGACCTGCACGATGTCTCGGTCCGGCAGATAGTAATTGAGTAGGACGGCCCCGATTACGAACAGTAGGAGCGCAGGTACATGCCGTATATATTTCATAGCGATATCCTCATTCACTCATGGCCAGCCAGATCAGCAACGTCCCGACCGCGCCGGGAATGGCATAGACGAATAGGAACAGTTTGGGCCGAAGCGAGCGGTTATAGGCCGTCATACCCCGCGCCACAAACTCCTCCTCACTGCCGACGCGGTGCAGCAGCGCCGTGCCCGCCTGATATTCGTTGACGAGACGTCGCCGTTCACGCCAGCGGCTCCACTGGCTGAGGACGACATAGACCAGCGTCAGCAGCAGGAATATGATGACGATGCCGCGAATGAGTCCGATCATCGTTTGCGCCTCCCCTTCTTGCGGCGTTCCGCCTTCTCACGCTGGCGCTTGTCATAGGCGCGACGTTGCTTGGACCGGCGTCGCCAGTCGTCTTCGTCCCGGTCGTCATCATCGTCATCGTCGCGGTCACGGCCGCGCGACTCCTCCCACGGGTTGCGGCTCTTGCGACGGCGCGGCGGACGGGTGGAGGCGGGCTCGTCCTCCACCATCTTGGGTTCGCGTCCGAACAGGGTCTCTCGCGCGCCCGCCTTGTCCATGGCGTATTCCTCGGCGAGGAAGCGCACGACGAACGCCTTCTTGGCCTCCGACCAGTCGCGATAGGCCTCGTAGAAGAGCGGCTTGTGACAGATGAAGAGCTGCCGGAAGTCGAGCGGCGACAGGTCGGTCAGCAGCATGTTGACGAGGTCCCGGTCCGGGTTCTGCGAACCGCGTAGCGCGTAGAAGAAGGCCGGATGGTTCGGCCCCAGCTTGGGCACGCGCCCGCCCATGGACGCCCAGCGCCAGACCTGCATCAGGCCGACGAATTCCGGCGGCAGGTCGCCCGCATATTTGCGTTCCAGCTGGCGGATGTTTTGGCGAGACAGCCCGTCCAGCTCCTCGCCCGCTTCTGCGGCGATGGAGGCGACGATGAAGTCCATCTTCTGGCGGATGATCAGGGCGCTGTCCTGATTGGGGCGCTGCACGATCAGCTCGGTCAGTCCTTCCTCGTAGAGCCAGTCGCTGATCTCCTCCCGGTCGGCCAGGGTCAGGACCTGGGCGATGTCGAGATCGTCCAGCCCGGCGATCCGCTCGCGCGCGATCACGGTCGGCTTGGCCGCGTCACGGAACACGTAGACCCCGCCGAAATGGGAGGCGAAATAATTGCCCTGCTGGTAGACCTGGCTGTCCAGCTTGACCGGGTTGCGCTGGATATTGCCCGTGCGCTTGGCCAGCTCGATCATCTCCGCGATCAGCACGTCGTCCCACCACGCATCGCGCTCGCCCATGAAACGGTCGATCCGTTCCGTCAGCTGTTCGGCTTCCTTGACGTGGCTCTGAGTCGTGTCCGCCGTCACCTCGACCCGGTTGATGTCGAGCAGGTCGGCGGGTTCCACGATCTTGAACACGGAGTTGAGCAACTCCCCCGCCACCGCCTCTCTTGCGGTCAGGGCGAAGAGCTGTTCCTCATGCTCGTCGATATAGCGCCGAAGGATGGAGCGGGATGTGGAGAATTGCGAGTTCAGCAGCGGCGCCGTCTTCTGGTCGGTCGAGAGCAGAATGAACATCTGGTTCGCGCCGTGCGGGTTGAGGTAGAGTTCGTCATCGAACTCATGCGCGATCTCCGGCGAAGCTCCGCTAATGTCGATGTGGAACTCGGTCAGGCCGGTCCGCTTGCCGATCAGGTGTTCCAGCGCCCGGTTGTACCGCTCCACCATGGCGGAGGACGTCACGGGATATAGGTTCCCGAACATCAGGCCGGCGCGGACGAGGCGCATCATAACGCCATGCCCTTCCGTCCGTCATGGCACAGCTTGACTGTGCCATCCCCCTGCTGGAGGCTTGCGAAATGGCTCCGCGCTTCGGATTTTGTTACCTCATGGCATCCGGCTATCACGGAACACTTTATCTCGGCATGACGTCCGATCTGCCTAATCGCGTCCGGGAGCATAAAGCCAAAGTTCATCCTGACAGCTTCACGGCCCGGTACGACTGCAACCGGCTTGTTTGGTATGAACGGTTCGATCTCGTCGTCGACGCTATCGCGCGGGAGAAGCAGATCAAGCACTGGAAGCGCGCGTGGAAGATCGAGCTGATCGAAACCCTCAATCCGCGCTGGGAAGGTCTGCCGCTGGATTGGACGATCTACGAGAAATGATCGAGCCCTCCATCCCACATCGTCATGGCACGACTTAATCGTGCCATCCACGAGACTTGCAAGGCCGCGAGCGTCATGGCCGGACGATGACAGGGGGATGGCACAGTCGAGCTGTGCCATGACGGAAAACCGGGATGTGGCGCTGCGGCTCACCCCTTCCTCCCCAAATACCGCTTCTTCGCTTCCTCCATGCGCTCCATGTCCCGCACGGCATTCTCGATCGCCACTTCGTCGCTCTTGTCGGCGTAGCGGAACTCACTGTCGGCGTAGCGGTTGATTTCCTGGATGACCATGTCGACCGTGATGGGGACGGTGAGGTCGGCGATCATCGCCTTTTTCGTCTCGTAGTCCTGGAACAGGAACAGCTCCGGGTCCTCCATCCATTCGTCGGGGAGTTCGACGTCCAGCGCGCGGACCTTGACGGCGTCGGTGATGTTCTTGACGGCGCGGCCCGTGAAGCGGTGGTCGACCTCCTGGATGGCCTTGAGGTAGGTGCCGAGCTCGGCGATGGTGTCGAGCTTTCCAAGCGTGCCCGTCACCCGCTCGAACACCTCGCGCAGCGCGTCCTCCTTGGGCTGGCTGTAGCTCTCGTAGCTGGCCTTGACCGCCGTCTTGATCTGCTGCGCCTCGAACAGGTCGTGATCGCCGACCGGTATGTCGTGGTTCCTGCCCATCAACAGGTGGAGGATGTCGATATAATCCTCCCGGCTCTGCGGGCCGTCCACGAGGAAGCGGGCAGACGCCCGCTGGCGCAACGCGTCGTCCACGTTTTCAGGATAGTTGGAGAACATGCCGAAGGTGCAGTTGCCGCGCACCACCGTATTCGCCCCGGCGAAGCTTTCCATCAGGACAGCCGTGATCTCCAGCTGCCCGGCGGAGGATTGCCGGTCGCCGCGCTTGCCCGCCAGCTGGTCGATGTCGTCGATCGTGCCGAAGCCGATCACGCTGGGGTCGACAATGGTATTCACGAATGCCTTGGCGTTCTGCGCCGACTTGCCCTGGTAGCTGTCGATGGAATCGGTGGAAAGGTTGGCGTAGCGGAACGGGTAGCCCGCCACCTGGCAGTAATCGTTGATCAGCCCCGCCATCATCTGGATCAGGGTGGTCTTGCCCGTGCCCGGCGCGCCGTCGCCCATGAAGGTGAAGATGAACCCGCCCAGTTCCGCGAACGGGTTGAGGCGGCGTTCGAAATCGTAAGCCATCAGCATCTTGGAGAGCTTCATCGCCTGATATTTGGCGATGTGGTTGCCGACGACCTCGTGCGGTTTCTTGAAGCTCATGGTGAGGGGGGTGGACTTGGCCCGGCTGGCGGCCTCGAACCCGCGGATTTCGAAGTCGTCCTCTTCCACGCGGTAAGCGACGGAGGTGAAGGCGTCCAGACGCGGCAGGTTGGCGGCGCGGGTCGCTGCCTTGTCCATCAGCTGTTCGAGGAAAGCCGTCACGACGGGTATCAGCTTGTCCTCGCTATCCGCAAAGACGGCGAGGTCCTGGTCCAGCTCCCACAGCGCACCCTGCAGAGCGGCTTGCGGATTGTCGGTCAGCACTTCTTCGACATCGCCCACATCGACGGACAGTTCGGACGTTTCGTGCAGGCTCGACAATTTGTAGCTCGCCAGATTGGCGAAGACGTGCAGGGCGATGACGGAGGCCGCCGCCAGCCCCTCGTTGAACTCCGACTTATGGGTAGGCGCAAGCTTGCCTTCCAGATTCTCCTTCATCAGGGCGGACAGACCGGTCGCGTCCGCATACTGGTCTACCGTCGCCAGCGCCACGGCCAGCGCCCGGCGCAGCCCGTGCAGCACGCCCGCCTGCAGCGGGCTCATCAGCGCATCGCCTTCGTCGAGGCTTTCCACACGCGCAATCAGATTCACGCCCTCCGCGCTCGCCGTGCTCTGCGTCACGAGGCCCGGCGTGGTGGAACGGAAACGGCGGCGGCCCGGAATGCCGGGGGAGCGCCCCTGGACGGCGGGCACGTCTTTGGCCTTGGCGAGGCGCGGCGTGTGGTCGAACCCATCCAGGAGGGATTGCGCGGCGGCGATCTTTTCGGCGATCGCGGACTCTTTCAGTTCCATGAGGGAAGCATCGGTCATTTGTAGCTCAATATCCGGTCGTTCTGGCCGACGACATATTTGCGCACGCCGCGAAAGGCATCGGCGTGCTTTTCCTCCATCACCTGATAGGCGCGGTGGGGCAGGATCAGGGCGCGGGTGACGTCGGTGACGCCGTCGGACTTGCCGTCCAGCCCCCCATAGGGACCTCGGGCATCGATCTTGAATATCTGCTGCCAGCTCTGCTTGAACACGCCCGTCTTGACCCATTTCTGGCCCTCGCTAACCAGCGTTTCCACCGTCCAGGCCAACGCCCAGTCGAGGCCGGGTTCGCCCTCGGCTTCCGCCAACACGTCGCGGATCGGGCCGTGCTGCTCGGTGAAGGCGTGGCTGTGCATGGGACCGAGAAAGAAGCGGCGCAGGCGCTTGGGGTGCAGGCTGTGGAAGTCCGCGTCGAAGCCCCGCGCGATGGTCAGCAGTTTCAGCTCCGAGACGGCTTGCGCCATCAGCGCGTCCTGCGCGCGCGGCCAGCGGCGCTCGTCATTGGGCAGGGCGCGCCCGGCCGTGTCGTCCAGCTCCATCAGATAGACGGTCGGCACGTTGGTCTTGGTGTCGTAGACCGCCCAATGGATCATATAGCGCCGCTTGCGTTTCTTCAGGTCCTTGCCGACCCAGACCGCCTGCGGATGGTTCTGGGAGAGAAACAGCGTCTCGCGGTCCAGCGTCTCGTAATAGATGCGCTGGGCGAGCGCATATTGCAGGTCGGTCGGGGCGGACTGTTCGGTCAATATGTGATTGACCATCTCCTTTTTCAGCTTCTCCTGCTCCGGCAGGCTCTTCAGGTGGAGCTTGGCCTGCGTCGCGTCGGCGGCGAGCTGAATGATTTCGGAGAAGACGGGAAAGCCGCTATCGGTCTTGTCGATCGTGACCTTGCCCGAACTGGGCGAGCGGTTCGTCATGAGATATTTGTAGGACAGGGCGGTGAAGCTGTTGTTCAGGTCCGACAGATACTGGCCGAGGATTTCGGCCTCCATCGGCGTGATCTGCCGCTCCTCCAGCGCCAGCCCCGCCACCTGGGCCAGATGGCCGATAATGCGCTCGAACTTGCGGAAATAACGCCGCGCCGAGCGCGCACTGTCGAGGACGCGATGTTCGAAGGTGAGGTCGAGGGTCATCCTAACCCCTCAACTATCCGCTCATTCCCGCGAACGCGGGATTCCAGTGGCTCCATTATGGTTATGGTCGCGCCGCCATTTCGTCTACCCATGTCGAGTATCCGGCAAGGACGGGTTCCCCGCGTTCGCGGGGATGAGCGGAGAGTAAAAGTCATCTTCGCCGGAACTTACGACGCCTCCCCATAGGCATTGGCATCGTGCTTCTCCACGATCTTTTCGAAGCGCCGCGCAAACCGCTCGTCCGCCTTGGCCTTTTCCTCCAGCACCTTGCGGGCGAAGACGATGTGGTCCTCGTGCGCTTCCATCATTTCGGCCATCTTGTTGTTGGTGGCCGAGCCGATGGCGGCCATGGCGACCTGGGCTTCCTTGTCGGTAGCCACGCCGATCTCGTTGATCTTGTGGGCCACGTCCTGCTGCTGGGCCGTCTTGAGCGACTTGGATAGCGCATCATACAGCACGACCCGCTGCTTGGTGTCTGTGGAGAGCTTGTTGAGCAGCACCATCTGGGTCGCGATCTGGTTCTGCAGGCTGTCCATCCAGGTCTTGCCCTTCTCGATATAGCGCTCCAGCGTCTGGGACTCGCTCAGCTTGACCTGTTCCAGCTGCGCCAGTTCGTTGTGGCGAGAGTTCACTTCCGCCAGCTGGCTTTCCAGCTGCGCGCGTTCCTTGGGATCGGTCGCCATGGAAAGCTTGTTCTCCAGCTCGATGATCTGCGGGTCGAGCGCGGTGATCTCGGTCTTGATCTGCTCTAGTGCCTCCACGGCGGCTTCGCGGTCGGCCAGCGTCTTCTGCAGATTGCCCTCCACCTGGTTCTTGTGGCGGCCCAGCTCGTTGAGCTGCTCCTGGAGCATCGACTGGATGGTGTTGGACTTGGCGATCAGGTCCTGCAGCTTGTCCTCGATGGTGGCGGCGCGGATGCGCTCGGAGCGCAGGCTCTCCGCGCGCTGCTTGGAGAAGATGCCGACGAATTTCTCCCATCCGGTCTTGGACCGCATGGCGTCGAAATCCTTGGAAAAGCCGGACGTCACGTCGTCCAGACCCATGATCAGTTCGGCGATGTTGGCGTTCATCAGCTCCGTATGGGCGTGAACGTCGTCCAGCGAGGCGGATTCGATGTCGAGCGAGATGTCCGTACCCTGGCTCATCTTGGTGCGCGCCGTGTCGATACGGGTGGACAATTCCGCGATCTTGCTCTGCGCTTCGGCGACCTCGCGCTTGCTCTGCTCGATCTGGGCTTCGAATGTGGCCATGTGTCGGTCCTCTCCCTCGGTCTCTTCGTTCGTGTCGTCTATACCACCGACGTAGGGAACGGCATATCGACATTCAATAATCCCGCGTCTCTTTTCGGCGAAAATCGTTGCCCCTCCACCACAGGCGTGCCGAGCGGGTTCCGGTGGATCCCTGGGCGGAGATGTCGACTGCCGATCGCAACCCCCGCGACTTAACCACGCGGTAACTCCGCCGCGCCTAATCCTGGACACAGCGAGACGGTAGGGGTCGGAGCCCTGTCCTCGCGTCTCGAGCGCGGAAAAAACACAGGCCCATGAAGATCAGACACAGACTGACCGCCATCGCCCTGGCTCCGCTCCTGCTGCTCGTCGCCTTCATGGCGTGGAACGTTTCGCAGACGCTGACACAGCGCAACACGGCGCAGCGCACGGTCCAGACCGTCGCCAATAGCGACATCGTCAATACGCTGGTCCATGAGCTGCAAAAAGAACGCGGCCTGTCCGCCGGACTCATCGGCTCTCAGGGCCGCAACTTCCGTTCCGAACTCGACGAGCAGCGCAAGCGCGTCGACATAGCCTGGTCGGCGTACGCGTCGATCGCCGACGCGATGGAGGCACTCGACCCGTCGCGTCACGACCGGATTCTCGCCCTGCACGACGAGATGGCGGCCGTGCGTCGGTCCGTCTCCCAGCTGGACACCACCGTCCCGACTCTGGCCGGACACTATATCGCCTATATCGACGCGTTGATCGGCATGACCGCGACAGGGCTGGAAGGCATTGCGGACGCACAGGTCGCCCGGCGCGGCGACGCCTACCTGCAGCTCATCCTCGCCAAGGAAAGCGCCGGCCTGGAGCGCGCCATGGGCGCGACCGGTTTCGGGCGCGGCGAGTTCTCGCCCGCCATCTACGGACGGTTCGCAAGCCTCATCGCCGCGCAGGAGACCTATCTCGCAACATCCGCCGCGTTCGCGAACGCGGCGGACCGAGCCCTGATCGACGGGCTGGACGAGGGAGCGGAGGCACGCCGCCTCTCCGCCCTGCGACAGGTCGCCCATGACGGCGTCTTCACCGGCGAGATGCGTTCCGTTTCGGCGCAGGAATGGTGGGACGTGTCCACCGCCTGGATCGACCGCCTGCGCGAGGTCGAAAACCGCACAGCGGCGACCCTCGCATCCGATGCCGCCGCTAGCAGCCGGAGTGCCATGCTTGCCCTGATCGTCACGGCGCTCGTCGCCGTCGCGTCCGTGCTGATCGGCATCGGGGTCGCGCAGTTCGTGTCCTCCCGCCTGACGCGCGAGATCGGTCATCTGCTTTCCGCCCTGCAGGGCGTCGCGGATGGCGGAACGGACATCGCCATTCCCTATGCGGACCAATCCAACGAGATCGGCGACATTGGGCGCATGGCCGAGATCTTCCGCCAGAACAATGTCGTCCGCGCGAAGATGACGGCCAAGGCCAAGGCCGATCAGGCCGAGAAGCAGGCCTTGGGCGAGCAGCGGCGCGAGGCCGAACGGCTGACCTTGCAGCGAGAGCGGGACATGGCGGAGGCGCGCCGCGCCGAAGAGGACGAACAGAGACTGCGCGAGGAAGAGATCCGCGTCGAACAGGAAGCGCGGAAGGAGGCTCGTCTGCGCGAACAGACGATGGTCGTGGACGCCCTGGCCGAAGGGCTGCGGCGTTTGGCGAGCGGCCGCGTCGGACACCGGATCGAGACGCCCTTCGCCGGCAAGTATGAGGACCTGCGCCAGGACTTCAACCTCGCCGCCCTCACCCTGACGCGGACGCTTCAGGGCATTGCGGGCACGGTCGGCGTGGTGGGCGACAATGTCCACGAGATCGACACCGCCATTGCGGACCTCGCCACCCGGACGGAACGTCAGGCGGAATCCCTAGGCGAGGCCGCCACGGCCCTGAGCGGGATCGACACCACGGTGCGCAGCACGGCCGACAAGACCCAGTCCGCCACGCGCATCGTCGACCAAGCCCGCGCCCATATGGACGAGAACAACCGCATCGTGTCAGACGCCATCGATGCCATGACCCGCATCGAAAAGTCGTCGAGCGAGATCGCCAAGATCATCGGCGTGATCGACGAGATCGCCTTCCAGACCAACCTGCTCGCGCTCAATGCCGGGGTTGAGGCCGCGCGCGCGGGCGAAGCGGGTCGCGGTTTCGCCGTGGTCGCCTCCGAAGTGCGAGCGCTGGCCCAGCGCTCATCGGGCGCGGCTCGGGATATCGCCGAGCTGATCTCCGAAAGCTCCGACCATGTGGGCACGGGCGTGGGCCTCGTGCGCGGCGCGGGCGAATCGCTCGACACGCTGTCGGGCCAGATCGGCGAAATCAGCGACCTGTTCGATTCCATGAGCTCCAACGCGCTCGACCAGTCGAACCGTCTGGGCGACGTCAACCGCTCCGTGGAGGACATGGACGGGGTGACGCAACGCAACGCGGCCATGACGGAACAGACGCACGCCGCGACCCAGATGCTGCGCAGCGAGGTCGAGTCCCTGCGCCGGGCCATCGCCGCGTTCGACCTTCCCGCAGCGGGCGGCGCGACCCGTCCGCGCCTGGCTGGAACGGGCTGAAATCTTGCATAGGCAAGCGCGACATTCTGACATAGGCCCGGCGGCAATGGGCGCGAAGAGGACAGGACCGATGCACGCGCCAGGAAGGCGTCCCGCCAATATGTGGATCCGCCATCCCGGACGGTTGAGAGGGAGATGATGCGAGCCATGCCGCAACCGCCGCAGCGACCCTTATACGACACTGACGCCACCGCCCCCCGCGTGCTGGTGGTCGACGATTCCCCGACCATGCGTGCCCTGATCCGGCGGTCCCTCGAAGATTCCGGTATCGACGTCATCGGCGAGGCCGAGGACGCGGTGGAAGCCGACACGATGATCAAGGCCTACAATCCGGACGCCATCACCCTGGACGTCGAAATGCCCGGCATGAATGGGTTGGACTATCTCGAAAAGCTGATGAACACGCGACCCATGCCGGTCGTCATGTTCTCCAACCTGACGCAGAAGGGCGCGCGCCAGAGCATCGAGGCCCTCGCAAGCGGGGCATTCGAGGCCGTGGGCAAGCCCAGTTCCCCCGACGATCTGAGCGCGCTCAACTATCTCGGCGCGACCCTTCGGGCAGCGGTAGCGTCCAACTGCGTGCCTCGCGCCGCGTCCAGAAGCCTGTTGCAGAGCGCCGTGGTTCCCCGGGCCGAGGACTTGCCGACCTTCCGGCGCATTGTCGCCATCGGCGCGTCGACGGGCGGGGTCGAGGCCTTGATCCGTCTTCTTTCCGAATTTCCCAAAGCGTGCCCCCCGACCCTGATTGCCCAGCACATCCTGCCCTCCTTTCTCGCCGCTCTGGTGGAAAAGCTCGACGAGGTCGTCCGGCCGACCGTCAGGATCGCCCAGCCGGGCGAGGAGCTGGCGCGCGGCACGGTCTATTTCGCACCGACCAATGCCGGGCATCTCGTGCTGCGCAGCGACCGGCTGGAGATCGTCCCCGAAACGAACCCCGATGTCCGCACGCCGTCCATCGACGCGCTGTTCCGTTCGGTCGCGCGCGAGTTCGGGCCGCGCTCCGTGGGACTGGTCCTGACGGGCCTGGGACAGGACGGCGCGCGCGGTCTGCTGGAGATGCGCAATTCCGGCGCGCTGACATTCGGGCAATCCGAAGGCAGTTGCTCGATCTACGACATGCCCAAGGCGGCGATGGCGGTGGGCGCGGTGGAGCGCGAAATCCACCTGCGTCAGATGAGCAAGGCCATCCTGCGGGCCGCGACACAGGAACCCACCCGCGTCAGCCTGGCCGACCGGGCCAGCCCCGCCCTGCGCGGTCTGAGCTAGCTTTCACTCCATCGAGCACCCGGGGGCGCGAGTGAGCCTTCGTCCGGCACGGAGTCTATGCGGCCCGCCCGGACGCGTTTCGCGATACGGCGATGTCGCTATCCGAGCTCACCTCCCATGGAGCGCCAGGCGGCGGTGATGATGCCGTCCTGTTTGATGAAGCCGTCCATCTCCGCCATGTCGGCGAGCGGGGCGGCGGCGATGATGGCGTCCAGGTCGTCGCCCGCCGCCATGCGCGCTTCCACCCGGTCATAGATCGTCTGGAGCGTGTCACGCGCGGCCGTGAGACCTTCCTTGTCGGTCAGCGGGCCGTGTCCCGGAATGATGACGGTTTCGTCGTCGGCCAGGGCCAGGGCCATGTCGTGCGCGGCGATCATACCCTGCATGGACCCGCCGCTATCGACGTCCACGAAGGGAAACATGCCCATGAAGAGATTGTCGCCCATGTGAATGACGTTGGGTTCTTCGAAGATCACCACCGTGTCGCCATCCGTATGCGCCGACGGGGTGTGAACGGATCGGGCGGTGATTCCGTTGAAGTGCAGGCTGACTTCTTCGGTGAAGGTCACGACGGGCCAGAAACTCTCATCCTTGGCATCAACCGTGCGCCCGAACGCCTCGTTCATGTAGCTCGTGCCCATGCGGGTGCGGACGTTCTCGTGCGCCATGATCATCGCGCCCGCTTCCTTCATCTCCGGATTGGACCCGGTGTGGTCGCCGTGCAGGTGGGTGTTGATGACGAAGAGCAACTCGTCGTTCTCGCCCGCGATCTGCTGGACGTGGTAAAGGATTTCCTCTGCGTTGCGCGAGAACTTGTCGTCGATCAGCACTACCCCGTCCGGCCCGGAGGACACGCCGATATTGCCGCCGGGGCCGAACAGGACGTGGAGGTTCTCATCGATCGTCTCGACCGTCAGCTGAAGCTCCTCCGGGGCGGGGCGGGCATCGGTGTGGCTGTGCTGGTCGTGGGCAAAGGCCGGCGCGGCGAGGCCCGCCAGCAGAGCGGCGGTCGGGATCAGGAGGGTCTTCATCTTGCGGTCCTTCTAGGAGGCGAGCGACAGGCGCGCACCGGGCGGCAATACACGGTCCGGACAGGCATGGTCGTCCATGTGGGCACGGATGTTGATCAGCACCTTTTCGCCCATTTCCCGGCGGCTCTCATGCGTAGCCGATCCGATGTGCGGGGCGAGAATCACGTTTTCGAGACCCAGGAGCGCCGGATGCGGGCGCGGCTCGTCCTCGTAGACGTCCAGACCCGCCCCGGCGAGACGCCCATGTGCCAGCGCGTCGGCCAGCGCGGCCTCGTCCACGATCTCGCCGCGAGACGTGTTCACGAGGTAGCTGTCGGGCTTCATCAGAGCGAGGGTGCGCGCATCGATCAAGTGGCGCGTGGCAGGGGTGAGCGGCGCGTTGATCGACAAGATGTCGATCTCGGCCAGCATGTCTTCCAGCGTGTCGTGCCAGCGCGCGTCCAGCGCGCGCTCCAACGTGTCGGGGGCGCGGTGGCGGTTGTGGTAATGGACGGTCAGTCCGAAGGCATGGGCGCGGCGCGCCACCGCGCTGCCGATCCGGCCCATGCCG
>JBATXP010000116.1:0-6930 GCA_049673465.1 Litorimonas sp. | reverse complement strand
CGATCAGGCCGAACAGGGCCGCGCCGAAAAATAGGAGTTTCGTCTTCATGCGCTATCCACCCAGATCGACGCGCGGATCGTCCCGCGTCACGGTCTGGCTCATTTGTCGGTTCGGGCCGAGATAGACAAGCTCAACTTCCGTCAACTCGCTGAAAGCCTCGAACAGGTCCAGCCGGACGGACGCCAGGCGAGCGGGCTGCGCGCAGTCGAAGCGATAGGTCAGCAGTGCGTCCTTGTGGACATGGTCGTGCTCCGCCCCGTCGGCCTGCGCGTCGTCATGATCGTGATCGTGGGCGTGATCCTCGTCATCATGATCATGATCGTGATCGTGATCCTCGTCATGGGAATGATCGTCATCGTCATCGTCATCGCCATCGTCGTGGTCGTGGTCGTGGTCGTGGTCGTCAGCGTGCTCGTGGTCATCATGCTCGTGGTCGGAACCGTCATCCGCGAACAGCGCCACCTCCGGCACGGCCTCGACCGCGCATCCGGCCTCCATGTTGAAGGCGAACATCGCCGCAGGATCGCGCAGAACCGCCTCGGCGTCGGCCACGCTTCGTTCCTGCTCCGGCGTGTCGGGCGCGTGTTCGAAGCCGAGCAGATTGTAGAGGGGCGTTTCCAGCTCCACCGTCACCTCGTTCCCATCCACCGCCATGGCCAGCGCCGCCGCCCCATGCACATGGCTGTCCGCCTGCCGGATCACGGTTTCGCCGTCGAGCGTGGCTTCCACCTCGGGCATGACCGCGTCGTTCGCGTCGCTTTCCGGACTCTCCTGAACCGCCGGAGCCGCCACCGGTGCCTCGACCGCCGTAGGTGCCTCCGCCCCTCCGCAGGCGGCCAGCGCGACGGATGCCAGCAAAGCCGCCGCCAAGCCGTAGGCCTTGCTCCGGCTCGGGATGAATAGAGTGTCGACGTGAAGATGATATCGCATGTTACACAATTACGCCGAGACGAGGGGCGGCGCAAGAGCGAGCGGCGTTTTGTCCGCGCGCACCGGTATGGGCGACCCAACAGTTGGGCTGGGTGAAATGCCGTCGGTCGAGAGCAACGGGGTCTGCCCCGAGCGTTTGAGCGAGATTTCGCCATATCACGCTCGATTCCAATGCTTGACAAACTCTCGCCTTTCTTCAACAGGTGTTGAAACTCAACATCTGTTGAAGAAATATAGGGGAGATGATCTTGACCAAATCCATGCTGTTGCGGGCCTCGACGGCCGCATTGATCGCCGCGTCCATTGCACCTTCGGCCCAGGCTCAGTTGGATGACGAGATCATCGTCACCGCCCAGCGTGTCGAACAGAGCATTCAGGATGTGCCCATATCCGTGACCGCCGTCAGCGGCGAGATGCTGGAAGCGACCGGCGCGATCGACATTACCGACATTCAGAAGTTCACGCCCAATGCGACCGTGGAAGTCGCGCGCGGGTCCAATTCGACCCTCATCGCGTTCATCCGCGGCGTCGGTCAGCAGGATCCGCTCTGGGGGTTCGAACCGGGCGTGGGCATCTATGTGGACGATGTCTATATCGCCCGACCGCAGGGCGCGGTGCTCGACATCTTCGACATCGACCGGATCGAGGTGCTGCGAGGGCCTCAGGGCACGCTCTACGGTCGGAACACGATCGGCGGGGCCATCAAATACGTCACCAAGGGTCTCGACCTGGAAGACCCGACCCTGAGCGCACGCATCAATGTCGGCAATTACGGCCAGTTCGACCAGATCGTGTCCGGCTCCATCCCGCTCGGCGACACCTTCGCGATCGGCGGGGCCCTGGCCAACTATCAGCGCGACGGCTTCGGCAAAAACCTGAATACGGGCGCGGACCACTACAATAAGGACATTCTTGCGGGGCGGCTGAGCGCGCGCTGGGCGCCGACGGAGGCGTTGGATTTCCGCCTGGCCGCCGACTATACCGAGGATGACAGCAATGCGAAGCACGGGCATCGCCTGTTGCCGAGCGCGGACGGATCAATTCCGGTCACGGATGACGAATACGACACGCGCGCGGGCATCGGCGACGACAACTCCGTCGAGACCAAAGGCGTGTCCTTCACCGCGTCCTACGACGTGAACGAGGCGCTGACGCTGAAATCCATCACGGCCTACCGCGAAGGCGACACGATCACGCCGATCGATTTCGACGCCTTGCCCCAGCCGGATTTCGACGTCCCCGCCTTCTACACTGACAGCCAGTTCAGCCAGGAGCTGCAACTGCTCTATTCCGGAGAGCGCCTGTCAGGCGTGGCGGGGCTCTACTATCTGGACGGAGAGGCCTCGGGCGCGTTCGACGTCGTTCTCGGCGGGCTCGGCCTGACGATCTATCAGGCGGGCGATCAGAGCAAAGAGAACATCTCCGCCTATGCGGACTTCACCTACGCGCTGACCGACCGGTTCGACATTTCGCTGGGCGGTCGCTTCACCAGCGACAAGACGGTGGCGGACGTGACGCGCGAAGTCTGGCTCGGGCTGGGGTCCGGGTCTTTCGACGCATCGAACGCCACGTCCGTCTTCCTCGCCACGCAGACGGGCTTCCAGGGCGTGGAGCGCAAGGACGAGGAATTCACGCCGCGCGTCGCCCTGTCCTATGAATTGACCGACAACACCAATATCTACGCCTCCTATTCCGAAGGCTTCAAGGCGGGAGGGTTCGATCCGCGCGCGCGCGAAGACCTCGACCCCACCGGCCGGACGCGCGAAGGGTTCGCGCCCGAATTCGTCGACAGCTACGAGATCGGCATCAAGGGCAGCGCGCTCGACAACCGGCTGACCTACAGCGTCGCCGGTTTCATGGCGGACTACACCGATCAGCAGATCACGGTGCAGGAAGGCGTGGATGCGGATGGTGACGGCGTGAACGACACGTTCGTGTCTTCCGTCTTCAATGCCGGGTCGTCGGAATATATGGGTCTGGAATTCGAAGGCGCGCTACGCCTGTCCGACGCGTTCACGCTCAGTTCCGCGATCGGCTACATCGACGCCGACATCGAGGAGATCCTGTCTGCCGGGGTCAACATTGCGGGCAATTTCGTGACCCAGAACACGCCGGAATGGACGACCCGCTTCGGCTTCGTCTGGACGGGCGATCTGGCGGAAGGCGACCTGACGGTCACCGGTTCGGCCAATTACCGCGACGAATACAATCTCTTCAATATCGCCAATCCGGGCTTCGCGCCGGGGACCAGCGCCGTGTTTCCGCAAGGCGGCCCGGCCCTGGACCCCGATGCCTACACCACCTTCGATCTCGGGGCGAACTGGGTCGCGCCGTCCGGGCGATGGGAGTTCGGCGTGTTCGGGCGCAACCTCACGGATGAACGCGCGCGCGTCGCGGCCTACAACTTCGTGACGCCGTCACAGCTCGGCGTGGACGGGGCCTACTCCGCCTTCTACCGCGCGCCGAGAACCGTCACGGCCACGCTGGGTTTCAACTACTGATCGGACGGGGCGCAGATTCGGCGGAAGCCTGCGGCGATGAAGGGGATCATGTGATCGTACCCCGTCGCGGGATCCGTCGAAGAGGCCCGACCTTCGGACAGACGGTCCATCCGGCCCGTATCCGCGAAGGTCAGCGTCAGCGCCCCGGACATGAACTGATACCCCCAATGCAGAGCGGCTTCGTCAGCGTCCGGCAGGGCGGTCCTGAGCGCCGCGATGAAGCGCTGCACGAAGGGATTAAAATATTCGGTCATCAATTCGCCGCCCCATTCCGTCGAACTGTTCACCCAAGCCACGAGGGAGAGGTAATGACGCCAGCCATCATCCGCCGACGCCTGAATGTCGCCCATGGGCCGCAGATAGGCTTCGATCACCGCATCGAGCGTCGGCGGGCCGGGCGCCGCCGCGCGCAGGCATGCCTCCAGCGCCTCGGTCCGGACCTGGTTCAGCACCAGCGCGCGGCGTTCGAACGTCGCCCGGAACAGGTCTCGCTTGCTGCCGAAATGGTAGCTGGTCAGCGCTACGTCCACGTCCGCCAGTTTCGCGATCCGGCGAAGGGTCACCCCGTCATAGCCATGCTCGGCGAAGAGTCGCTCGGCGGAGTCCAGGATGCGGGTCTTTCTGACGCCGGGTTCGGGCAAGACATGTCCTCTGAATGGCACGGCACGAGCCGAACCGACCGCACTTCCTCCGACAGATTGCCATGAAGATCGAACCGACGAAACCGCTTCTGCCGGATTATTTCCGGCTGAACGCCAAATGGCGCGGGGATCGCCCTGCCCTTGTCGCGGACGGGGAAACCGTGTGCTGGCGCGACTTCAATGCGAGCCTGAACCAGGTCGCCAACGGATTGTCCGCTGCGGGCCTGGCGCGTGGCGACCGCGCCGTCGTCTTCATGGATAATGGTGCGCCCATGGCGGAATCCCTGTTCGGCTTGATGAAGGCGGGCATCGCCTCCGCCCCGCTGAACCTGTCCGTCGGCGACGACGCGGTCGAAGCCATGATCCGCGACTGCGGTGCGAAGGCCGTTTTCGCCAGCGCCCCCCATGCTGCGCGGCTGGGTGCGATTCTGGATAGGCTGGGGCAAGCGGCGCCGAGCGTTCGGGTCTGCGACGGCGATGCGAAAGGGTGGGCCGACTATCGAAGCTGGCGGACGAGCCAATCCGACGCGGAGGCATTTCCCGACATCCGGCCCGACGACATTCTCAACATCATCTATTCCTCCGGCACTACCGGACAGCCCAAGGGCATCGTGCAAACCCATGCCGGACGGCTGGCCTATGCCTACGACATGGGGCTGGTGCTGCGCTACGACACACGGTCGCGCTTCATGGCGTCGATCGGTCTCTACAGCAACATCACCTGGGTCGGGATGCTGTCCGCGCTCATGCCGGGGGGATGCCTGGTCGTGTCGAACGGGGTAGACGCGGAAACGCTCTGGAAAACGATCGAAGAGCAGCGCGTCACCCACATGGCCATGGTGCCGATCCTGTACCAACGCCTCGCAGACCATGAGGCGGATGTGGACACCGCCCATGTGCGCAATCTGATGAGCGCGGGTTCGCCGCTGCGGCCGGAACTGCGCGCGCGCCTGTTTGCGCGCTTCGACTGCGGCATCACGGAACTTTACGGCCTTACCGAAGGGGTGATCACAACGCTCGATCCCGAAGATGCCGATGGGCGCATGGCGTCCTGCGGTCTGCCGGTTCCCGGCTCCGACCTCATGATCCTCGATGCCGAGGACCGACCCTGCCCGGTCGGGGAGAGCGGCGAGATCGTCATGACGACGCGCTTCGTCATGCCGGGCTATCTGAACCGGCCCGACGCGACGAAGGAGGCGACCTTCATCGACGCGCACGGCACGCACTGGCTGCGCACGGGGGACATCGGCAAGCTGGACGCGGACGGCTATCTCTATGTGGTGGACCGCAAGAAGGACATGATCCTGTCGGGTGGCCAGAACATCTACCCGCAGGATATCGAAGCCGTGTTCGCCGCCCATGCCGATGTCGAGGACGTGGCCGTTATCGGCGCGAAGAGCCGAAAATGGGGCGAAACCCCGCTGGCCCTCGTCGCACCGCGCAACGGGTCGCTCGATCCGCAGGCCCTGAAGCGCTGGGCCAATGAGCGGCTCGGAAAGCAGCAGCGCGTGGCCGATGTCCGACAGGTCGCCGAAATTCCGCGCAATCCCAATGGCAAGGTGCTGAAGCGGACCTTGCGCGAAACCTACAAGGATGTGGAATATGACTAGGCCGTTCCGCGACCATCGCTACACATCCACCGACGGACTCTCGCTGTTTGCGAAACTCTATGACGGCGACCCGGATCGCCCGGCGCTGTTCTGCATGCACGGATTGACGCGCAATGCGGACGATTTCGACGGTTTGCTGGAACGGCTGCCGGAATGGCGCGCCGTCAGCGTCGACCAGCGTGGCCGGGCGCGTTCGGACTGGGACGCGGACGGCGAGACCTACACGCCCGAAATCTATTGTCGGGACATGCTGACCCTGATCGACGAGTTAGACCTGGATCGCCCGATCGCGGTCGGAACGTCCATGGGCGGGCTGATGACCCTGATGATGTCCGCCATGCGGCCGGGCCTCTTCGAGGCCGCGATCATCAACGATATCGGCCCGGACGTGGACCCGGTCGGGCTGTTTCGGCTGCGCGCCTATGTCGGGCAGGCCATGACGTTCGAGAGCTGGGACGCCGCCGCCGCGGCGATCCGCGCGCAAGGCCCGGACATCTTTCCCGACTTCGCCCCGGACGACTGGATGGCCTTCGCCCGGCGCGTCTGCGCGGAGCGCGACGATGGGCGCGTCGCCTTCCGCTACGATCCCGCCATCGCGGACGGATTGAAGGCAACCGATCCATCCGCCGTCCCGCCGGATCTCTGGCCGCTCTATACCGGGCCGGAGCACCTGCCGATGCTGATCCTGCGCGGCGAGACCTCCGACATCCTGTCCGCCGAGACGGCCGCGCGCATGCAAACCGAACGCAAGGATGCCAAGCTGGTCACGGTTCCGGGCCGGGGACACGCGCCGACCTTGACGGAACCCGTCGCCGTCGACGCCATCACAACGTTTCTGGAGACTTGGGCATGAGACTTTCCCACCGGCTGCTGAGCCTCGGGCTCGCCGTCCTGATCGGCGGCGTCCTGACCGGCTGCAACGCGGCGACCGAAGTCGCCGAACCCGAGGCCAGTCCCTACTGGAGCGAGCAGGACCGCCTCGTGACGCTGGACGGCCAGACCATTCGTCTGCGCGAGTCCGGGCCGCGGGACGCGCCGCCCCTGATCCTTCTTCACGGCTTTACGGACTCGCTGCACGGCTGGGACGCCCTCGTGTCGGAACTCGGCGAGGATTTTCGCATCCTGCGCCCCGACCTGCCCGGTCATGGCCTGTCGGGACCGTCGCCCGACGACGACTATTCCAACGCGGCACTGGTCGACGTCGTTCGGGCGCTCATCGCCGAGACCGACGCGGAGGCTCCGATCCT
>JBATXP010000115.1:0-2781 GCA_049673465.1 Litorimonas sp. | reverse complement strand
TCCGCGACCAGGGCGGCCCGGCGATCCGCCACGCCCCCGCTGGCGACATTGGCGAGGCGGGTCACGGGCATGATGGTCGGGTCGATGTCGCCCTCCGCCGCAGGCGGCACGGCGTCCCATTCGCGCTTGATCTTCATGGCGATCGCGGCGCTGGGCACGCGGAGCCGACGCTTGCCCGGCGTCTTCAGCTCCCGTTCGTCCAGCCGGACGAAGTGCCCGTCCACATCGCTGTCCAGCGTGACGTCCGTGTAGAACCGCTTCGCCATCACATCAGTCCGATCAGGTCAGGCTGTCCCAGTCGACATCGGTCTGCGTGTCGGTGAAACCGAACAGGTCGAACGCCTGGGTCATGTGGGGCGGCAAGGGCGCGGTGACGGACAAATGGGGGCGGCCCTCGCGCGGGATGGAGAGGGTGCGCGCGTGCAGGTGCAGGCGCGGTTCCACCCCGCCGGGCAGGGGACGGTCGGTCATGTATTTCGGGTCGCCCGCCAGCGGCGCGCCGAGGATCTGCATGTGCAGCCGCAATTGGTGCGTGCGCCCCGTCAGCGGCTTCATCACCACGAAGGCGGCCTTGCCGGCCGCCGTGGCGACGGCCGAATAGAGCGTCCGAGCGTGTTTGGCGCCGTCCGTGCCGTGTCGCACCGGCACCATGACTTCCTTGCCCGCATGGACGTTGCCGAAGCGATTATCGAGTTCGCCCTTGACCATGTAGCCCGCGATCTCGCCCGACAGGGGGCGCGGCACGCCGTTGGTGACGCCCCAATAGATCTTGTCGGCGCGGCGGCTCTGGAAGGCGCGGCCCGCCCATTTGGCCGCCGCCGCCGACTTGGCGATCAGCAGCACGCCGGACGTGTCCCGGTCGAGCCGATGAACGAGGCGGTATCCCTCCGGCAGCATTCCGTCGATGTGCCGGGTCGTCTTGGAGCCGCCCTGAACGGCGAGACCCGCCGGCTTGTCGATGGCGAGCAGCTCGTCGTCCTCGAAGAGGGCCATCTCGCGCAGGCGGTCGCGGTCGCGGTCGCTGGCGACGCGCTTGGTCTCCGTCGGGTCGGGCAGGGGCGGGATGCGCACGGTCTGTCCGGCTTCCAGGCGGAGACTGCCCTTGGCGCGCTTGCCGTCCACGCGCAGCTGACCCGTGCGCATCAGCTTCTCCACCTTGCCGTGCGGGACATGCGGAAAGAGCCGCTTGAACCAGCGGTCCAGCCGCTGCCCGGCATCGTGCTCGGGCACTTCGAGTTGCTGCACGCCGCTCATGCGAAAAGCTTCCGCGCCATGATCAGGCCCACGGCCAGCGCGGCGATGGCCAGGACGACCGAGCCGCCGACATAGAGGGCGAACGCGGCGTAGCGGTCCTGCTCCAGCATCAGCCAGGCATCGAGGGAG
The DNA here is from genome assembly GCA_049673465.1 of Litorimonas sp. Classification (GTDB taxonomy): domain Bacteria; phylum Pseudomonadota; class Alphaproteobacteria; order Caulobacterales; family Maricaulaceae; genus Litorimonas. Next base: position 1,398 of record JBATXP010000115.1, on the reverse strand, counting down.
AAGGCGGAGAAGGTCGTGAACCCGCCGAGCAGGCCGACACCCAGCAAGAGGCGGAGGTCCTCCCCGCCGTCCCGGCTCGCCAGCCATCCGGCCAGAAGGCCCATCAGCAGGCCGCCCATCAGGTTGGCGCTCATCGTGCCGACCGGAAAACCGGGGCCGAAGGCGCGGGCGGAGGCCTGGCCGAGCGCGTGCCGGAACATCGCGCCGACCCCGCCTCCCAGGGCAACGAGGAGATAGGTTTGCATGAGCGCGCCTATAGTCGCACAGCTCGATGCCGCAAAGAAAAAGGGCGGTGCCGACGCACCGCCCTGAAACCATCCTGAGACTTGGCGGTCCGACGCGCCGCTACAACTCGACCGGATAGAAGTAGGTGCCGGATGTCTTCATGAAGTAGACCGTGCGACCGTTCGCGGCCTCGATCCGGAAGGCCTGCAGGTCGCGGTCCGATATCGGGTCGAGGTCGACATATTGAACACCGTGATATTCCGCGAAGCCGAGAATGCCGAGCGTGCCGCGATCCATGACGGTGTTGGAGAACAGCGCCTCGCCCACGGCCGGGTCGCGGAAGCCGCCCTCATAGCCGATCGCCCGGAACAGATTGTCCAGATAGACGCGGTCATAGTCCACCGTGTCGTAGCGATCCGACAGCTTGGCGTAGAAGCCGGACGGGTCGAGCGCATGGCTGTCGCCGAACTCCGGTAAGGTGCCGAGGCGGCGGATCAGCTTGGGTTCCAGGCCCGCCGGGCCGTCGAAGAAGCCCAGCACGGTCGCTTCGGCCGAACTCGTTTCCGCCGTTGCAAGGTCTGGCGCGGCGACGGGCTCCGGGCGGGCTGGGCACTCGGACCGCTCGAAAGCAAGGCTGCCATCCCAGCAGACCACGTCCGCGACAGGCTCGGGCGTAGGCTCCGGCTCTGTCGTCCCGACGGGATCGGCAGGACTTGCGGACTGCACGTCTCCGCGCGCATCCGCATCCGGTATCGCATCACCCGGTACGGCCAAAGTGGCCGCGTCCGGATCATCGAGCACCGGGCACGCGTCGGGCGTTGCCGCAGTCGATCCGTCCGGACAGATCACCTCCACGGGTGGACACAGATCTAGCGCCGTGGAGAAACTGCCGTCCGGACACTCGATCCGGGCGGGGCAATCGGCCTCTCTGTCCGCATCGGTCCCGTTCCAGCAGGTTATGGGCGTGGGGTCCACTATAGGAGCCGCAGTGGGCGTCGTGTCCGATCCGCCGACACAGCGGCTCAGCAACCATAGGGCCATCAGGGCGAGCAAGGCCAGCAGCACCCATTTCAGCCAGCCCCATATACCCGCGCCTTCGTCGGTATCGGCGGGCGGGGCTGCGGCAACCGTCGGGGCAGGTGCCGGAGACGGGGTCTGTGTGGGAGCCGGTGC
>JBATXP010000114.1:0-8167 GCA_049673465.1 Litorimonas sp. | reverse complement strand
CCGCGATCACGGCGCTGCTGGCGGAAGCGACCCTGCGCGGGCTGGGCCTCCACCGCGCGGCCTTGCTGGCTGCGATGCTGCTTCTGCTCTCGCCCGTCCTGTCGGTCGCGACCTATTTCCTCTGGATGCACGCGGCCGACGACTACCGGAGCGTATTCCGTCAAGTGAGGGGAAAGACGCGCACCCTAGCGCGCACTTACGTCCCCACGGGCCTGCCGGCGGTGATCGGCGGAGTGGTCCTGGTCGGACTGTTCGCCAGCGGTACGATCGACGCCGTCTGGCTCGGCGCAGCCGGGGCGGGCGTGGCCGTGCCGCACCTGCTCTACAAATACTGGAGAGGCCTCGTCCGCTAGGCGCCTGCTCTTAGACCGTGTCGATCTTCAGCGTGTTGGTCGCGCCCGGCACGCCGAAGGGGACGCCCGCGCTGATCATGATCCGGTCGCCCTTGTCCAGTCCCACCCCCAAGGCCAGCTCCCGGACCTGTTCCAGCATGTGCTCGAACGAGTCCGGATCGTCCGTCACCACCGGATGCGTCCCCCAGACGAGGGCGAGGCGCGACGCGGTGCGCGGATTGGGCGTCAATCCGATGACCCGGCAATGGGGGCGTTCGCGCGCGATGCGCAGTACGGTCGACCCCGTGCGGGTGTAGCCGAACACGGTGCGCGCCTCCAACGTCGAAGCGATGGTCTTGACCGAGCGCGACACGGCGTCCTCCGCGCTGGCTTCGTGCGGCAGTTCGGTCTGGCCGAAATATTCCCACAGGATCGGATCGCCCTCGGCGGCCGCGATGATGCGGTCCATGATGGCAACGGCCGTGGCCGGATGGCGGCCCACGGCGGTTTCGGCGCTCAACATCACGCAGTCCGCGCCCTGATAGATGGCCGTGGCCACGTCGGAGGCTTCGGCGCGGGTCGGCGTGGGCGCGTCGATCATGCTCTCCAGCATGTGTGTGGCGACGATGACGGGCTTGCCCAGTTCGCGCCCCTTGCGGATGATCCGGCGCTGCACGACGGGCACGCGCTCCAACGGCAGTTCCACGCCGAGGTCCCCGCGCGCCACCATGGCGGCGTCCGCGATGGATAGAATGCTGTCGAGGTCCTCCACGGCGGACGGCTTCTCGATTTTCACGATAATGCCCGTCTCGTGCGCACCGTGCTCCTCCATCAGCTTGCGCGCCTCCATGACGTCGCGCGCGCTCTGCACGAAGGACAGGGCGATCCAGTCCACCCCGCCGTGACGCTCCGCATCCAGCGCGAAGGCCAGGTCGGCGCGGTCCTTGTCGGTCATGGCGCTCATCGGCAGCACCTTGTTGACGACATTGATGCCCTTGCGGGATTTCAGGAGGCCCGGCACGTCCACCCGCGCTTCGTCCGGGCCGGTCACGGTGACCTGCAACTTGCCATCGTCGAATTTCAGAACGAGACCCGGCTCCAGGATCGCTTCCAGCTCCGGATGGGGAAAGACGATGTCGCCGTCGCTGGCATCGGTCGTGCGGCGCAGGCGCACCGTGTCGCCATAGCGCAGCTCCAGACCCGTCTTGCCGTCTTTCTGGTCCATCTCCCCGACCCGCAGCTTCGGTCCCTGCAGGTCCGCCACGACGGCGATGGGATTGCCGGTATCTTCGGAGATGCGGCGGATCGTCTGGATGTTGCGAAGATGATCTTCGTGGCTGCCATGGCTGAAATTCAGCCGGAACGCGTCCACCCCGACATCGTGCAGCAGGCGCATCGTGTCGGGCGCGGCGGAAGCGGGGCCGAGCGTGGCGAGGATCTTGGCGAAACGGTTGCGCATGCCCGCCCATAGCGAAGACAGCGCTGTCATGCACCCCGAAAAGCGCGGCGTTTCGCGCAGGCTTACGTCCCAGCTAGCAGCGCGGAGCGGGCAGGCTTAGCGTCTGGCCGATGGCGATGGCATAGTCCGCGCCGATGCCGTTGGCTGACATGATTTCGGAAAGCGGAACGCACAGGCGGCGCGCCATGGAATAGACCGTGTCGCCCGGCTGGACGGTATAGTGTCCGACGACCATCGGGGTCGGTGCGGGGATCGACGCCGCCACGCCGCCGCGCACATTTTCGGAATAGTCGTACTCGACGGCACGAGGACCGATCGCGGCCGCGACGGGGGCATCCTCCGGGATGTAGGCCCCGTAGCCGGGCGTGCCGGGCATTTCGTCCGGGTCATAGGCCTGTTCCGTCGGAGACGCGGCGTTGGTCGGAGACGCGACACTGTCTGCCACGATCACGGTCTGGCCGGGATAGGTCGCCACGCTCTGGTGGCTCGGCGGGGAGAGGGGCGCAGGCTGGATTCGGGTCTGGATTTGAGGCTGGGTTCCGGTCTGAACGGGATGGGACGCCGTCTGGACATGACTGACAACGGGACCCGTCGTTGTCGCTTCCCCATATTTGGAGGAAAAACGATAGTTCGGATTTTCCTGGACCGTGGAGCAGGCCCCCAGAACAAGCGCGCAGGAGAGGAGGGCGAGGCGGGTGGACATGACATGTCTCCGTGAAAGATCACCGGAGAGACTGCGCCAGCAGAGTCAATTTTCGGTTAAGCCTGGTCTGGTCTCTCGCGCCGGGACGCGCTAACCGCGTTTCACCCATCCGCTCTGGCGACGCAAAAACCGGGAGACAGCCCGCATGACCATTACCATCAAGCCCTTCGAATATCGGGACGGCGACACGACTTGCGTCGGCCAGGTCGCCTGGGATGAGAGCTATGCGGACCCTAAGCCGGGCATCCTGGTCAATCATGCCTGGGGCGGGCTGGACGGGTTCGCCCAGGACAAGGCGATCCAGATGGCGGCGATCGGCTATGTCGGGGTCTGCCTCGACAATTATGGCGGCGGAGTCACGCCGGACACGGTGGACGAGAAGATGGCCCTGATGGGTCCGCTCAAGGAGGACCGCAAGGCGCTGCTGAACCGCCTGACCGCCGGCTACGAGGCGGCGGCCGCGCTCGACATGGTGGACGAGGGCGCGATGGCCGCGATGGGATTCTGCTTCGGCGGGCTGTGCACGCTGGACATGGCGCGCGGCGGGCTCGACCTGAAGGCGGCCGTGTCCTATCACGGCCTGCTCGACGCGCCCGACATGACGCCCAGGAAGATCAAGGCGGACGTGCTGGTCTGCCATGGCTATGACGACCCGATGGCCGATCCGGGTGCAATGGTGGCCTTCGCCGAGGAGATGAAGGCGGATGGGTGCGACTGGACTGTCATGGCCTTCGGCAACACCCAGCACGCCTTCATGGTGCCCGACGCCGACAATGAAGAGCTGGGCCTCAAATATAACGAATATGCCGCCACGCAGAGCTGGGCCGCGACGCAGGACCTGCTTCGCAAGCACTTCGCGATGCACGGCGTGAACGCGAGCTAGGGGCCCATCATCGCCAAGGGAAGACAGAGCGGCCGACAGAGACGGGGCGCAGGCGGCGCGTCCGGGGACACCGACATTCGCGTCATCACCGACACCGAGGCGCTCGCCGCGTTCTGCGACGCGGCGCGCGAGCACGACTTCGTCTGCGTGGACACGGAGTTCATGCGCGAGACCACCTTCTTTTCCATCCTGTGCCTGATCCAGCTGGCCACGCCCGACGACGAGGTGATCGTCGACCCGCTGGCCGACGGCATCGATCTTGCCCCCTTCGCGGAACTGCTGATGGACGATCAGTTGGTGAAGGTGCTGCACGCGGCACGGCAGGACATGGAGATCTTCTACGAGCTGTGCGACAAGCGCGTGCCCGGCCCGATCTTCGACACGCAGGTCGCGGCCATGGCGGCCGGGTTCGGCGACTCGGTCGGCTATGGCGGGCTGGTCAAGGGACGGCTCGGCATCAATCTCGACAAGGGGGCGCGCTTCACCGACTGGTCGCGCCGCCCGCTTTCGGACACACAGCTTGCCTATGCGCTGGCCGACGTGACCCATCTGCGCGATCTTTTCCCGCCGCTCGTCGACGAGTTGGAGGATGCGGGACGCCTGCCCTGGGTCATGGAGGAGATGGCCCCGCAGATGGAGGAGAGCCTCTACGCCTTCGATCCCGAAGACGCCTGGCAGCGCCTCAAGGTGCGCAACCCGAAAAAACCCTACCTGGCCGCCCTTCGCGCCGCCGCCGCCTGGCGCGAGCGCGAAGCCATCGAGCGCGACGTGCCGCGCCGACGGGTCCTCAAGGACGATGCCATGTACGACCTCGCCACGCAGAAGCCCCGCACGATCGAGGCGCTCGGCCGCCTGCGCGGCATTCCGCGCGGGTTCGAACGCTCCAAGGCCGCCCAGAGCCTTTTGGAGGCGATCAACGAGGCGCTGGACAATGCCGACGACTACGCCCCCGACGTGCCCAAGCCCACCGCCATGCCGCCCAATCTCGGCCCGCGCGTGGAAATGCTCAAGACGCTCTTGCGGCTGCGCACCGAAGTGGTCGGCCTCGCCCCGCGTCTCGTGGCGGGCGCACGCGACATCGACCAGCTCGCCGCCTTCGGCGATACCGCCGACATTCCGGCGCTGCGCGGTTGGCGGCGCGACGTGTTCGGCGAGGACGCACTGGCCCTGATGAGGGGCGAGATCGGCCTGCGACTCGACGGCGAAGACGTTGTGGCGGAGCGGTTCTGACGATTGTAATCAAATTCCTCCCCCGGGCAGGGGGAGGTGGCACGACGGCCGCAGGCCGAGTGACGGTGGGGGCCGAAACGTTTCGGGATCGCACAACGCTGGTGTCGTCCATGACCGAGAGACTCGGCCCCCACCGACCCTGGCGCTTCGCGCGGCGGCCCACTTCCCCCTGCCCGGGGGAGGGATTTGATATTGGCGCCCTGCCATGATCCCCATCCTCCACGCCGACCCCGACCTCCTCTTCATCGACAAGCCCGCCGGTCTCCTCTCCGTCCCCGGCAAGACCGAACCCGACTGCGTGGAGGCGCGCCTGCGCGACACCCATCCCGAGGCGCTCACCGTGCACCGGCTCGACATGGCGACCTCCGGCGTGATGGTATTTGCGCGCAACAAGGCCGCGCAGCGCCATATCGGGCTGCAATTCGAGCGGCGTCACCTGGAGAAGACCTACGTTGCGGTGGTGGACGGAGTGGTGGAGGCCGAGAAGGGCCGGATCGACCTGCCCCTTCGCGCCGACTGGCCCAACCGCCCCTTGCAGATGGTCTGCCCTGAGCAGGGCCGCCCGAGCCTTACGGACTGGCGCGTGCTGGAACGCGGGGACGATCGCACCCGGCTGGAACTCACCCCGCTGACGGGCCGGAGCCACCAGCTGCGCGTCCACCTCAAGGCGATCGGCCACGTCATCCTGGGCGACGAGTTCTACGCGGACGGCGACGCGCTGGCCGCCAGCCCGCGCCTGCTGCTCCACGCCCACCGTTTGAGCCTGTTCAAACCGACGGGCGGGGAGCGGGTTACGGTGGACAGCGCGGTTCCGTTCTAGCGGTGTGCATCTCGTTTGCGTCCCCGGCATTCATTGCCGGGGTCTGGCATCGTTGCCGCTCACAAGAAGAGAGCCTGCACGCGCCATCGTCTTGTGAGGATGGAGGCCAGCAGACCCCGGCAATGAATGCCGGGGACAGGTGGAGGAGACGACATGAAACGAGTCGCAATTCTCTTGGCCCTGGCCCTCGCGGCCTGCGAGCCATCGGTCGACACAACCACCGATCTGGTGGAAGCCCCTGCGATAGTCGCGGATGCGCCCGCCCCCATCGGCGCCTACCTGATCGTGCAGGGCAAGGGCTACGATCCGGCCGATATCGGCCCCTATGCGGCGAGCCTGCCGCCGATCTACGAGACCTATGGCGGGCGCTACGTGGCGTTCGACACCACGATCGACGTGGCGGAAGGCGACAGCGACTACCAGGTCCTGATCATGAGCGCCTGGCCGAGCGAGGCGGCCGCGCGCGCCTTCTGGGACAGCCCGGAATATGCCGAAGCGATCAAGCTGCGGGAGGGCATCGGCACGTTCGACGTGGTGATCGTCGGCGCGCTGCCGGACTGATCCGCACTTATCGGCTCGGGAGTTCCCTTTCGCGCGAAGGGCTTGGCTGAAAATCCGGAAAAATGATCCCCACTTGCGGGTTTCGGGGTATTTTACACCTCTTCCGATCGCGCACGGGTGTCTGCAGCAGCCGATAGATGGGAAGGTCCGGCGGCGACCATCTTGCAAAGCCGGGCGAAGCGGAACGGATCGATGTCCCCCTCCCCTTCCATACCAGCCCTCCCGAACCGGGACGGCGATCCGTTCCGCCCCGTGCACTTTTCACGAGGCGAGTGTTGCCGTCACCGCAGGCGGTCGCAGATTTCGCATGCGCGAATGTCAAATGGGCGCGCCAAGGCGCGGCTCTCTTGTTTGTCTCCCCCTCCGTCACTCGCGCTTCGCGTGTCGTGCCACCTCCCCCTGTTTGGGGGAGGAACTACAGGGTGTTTTGCTTTCATCTCAAGTTCCTCCCCCGGACAGGGGGAGGTGCCGAGTGAAACGAGGTGGAGGGGGAGACAGATGAAAAAGCCGAGCGAAGCGCGTCGTTAAAGATAGTCCTCCGCCTCCGACGGCCTCAACCCGTCCAGCACCTCCGCCGCCCGCGCGCGCAAGGCCTTTTTCTTCTCCTCATCCATCCGGTCCCAGTTCCGATAGACCATGTTGAGCCGCGGATTGCCGCGCAACTTGTCCTCGTTGCGGGCGTGGAAATCCCAGTAGAGCGAATTGAACGGGCAGCTGTTCTCGCCAACGCGCTTGCTGACCGAATAGCGGCAACCCCCGCAATAGTCGCTCATCTTGTTGATGTAGTTGCCGCTGCTCGCATAGGGCTTACTCCCCAATAGCCCGCCATCGCCGAACTGGCTCATGCCGAGCGTGTTGGGCAGCTCCACCCACTCGAACGCGTCCGCATAGACGGCCAGATACCATTCGTGGACATGGTAGGGGTCGATGCCTGCCAGAAGGGCGAAATTGCCCGTCACCATCAGGCGCTGGATGTGGTGGGCGTAGGCGTGCTCGACGGTCTGCTCCACCGTCTGCGCCACGCAGTTCATGTCGGTCTCGCCCGTCCAGTAGAAGTCTGGCAGCTTCCGCGTCGCCTCCAGGAAGTTCATCTCCTTGTACTCCGGCATCTTCAGGAAATAGATGCCGCGCACATATTCCCGCCAGCCGATAATCTGGCGGATGAACCCTTCGGCGGCGTTGAGCGGCGCATCGCCCGCCTTGTAGGCGCGCTCGACCTCCTGGCAGACCTCCAGCGGGTAGAGCAGCCCGCTATTGAGGTAGAAGCCGATGATGGAATGGAACATGAAGGCCTCGCCGTGGACCATCGCATCCTGGAAGTGGCCGAACTTCTGGAGGCGGTTCTTTGCGAAATCCTTCAGCGACGCCAGCGCGTCCGCGCGCGTCACGCCCCAGTGGAAGCCGTCCACCTGGCCGAAGCGGGTGGGAAATTCTTTCTTCACCATCGCGATCACATCCCGCGTGATGCCGTCCGGCTGGTAGTAGGGCGTGTCGGGATAGTCGATCCCGCCTTCGGGCGGCTTGCGGTTCTCCTTGTCGTAGTTCCACTCCCCGCCTTCCGGCTTTTCGCCGTCCATCAGCAGACCCGTCTTGCGGCGCATCTCGCGGTAGAAATACTCCATGCGGAGCTGCTTGCGGCCTTCCGCCCAGGCGTCGAACTCGCCCTGGGAGCAAACGAAGCGGTCATCCGGCGTGATCGTGACGCGCAACCCGAACCGCGCCTCCCAGCTCTTGACCGTTTCCTGCACCCGCCAGTTGCCCGGTTGGCACACCGTGATCTCCTCGATCTCGTGTCTGTCCAGTGCCCGCTCAACCTCGCCCGTGAAATCGTGGCGGTTGTCGGGATCCGTCAGCTCCACATAGTCCACCTGCCAGCCGTCCTCTCGAAGCTCGCGCGCGAAGTGGCGCATGGCGGAAAACAGGAAGATCAGCTTCTTGCGGTGGTGCGGGACGGTGCGTGCCTCCTCCTTGACTTCAACCATCAGGATGCGCGTGCTCTGCTTGTCGGCATATTGGAGCGCCGAGAGATCGTGGGACAGGTGGTCGGCGAAGATGGGAACGAGGGTGGTCATGGGGTGGCTACGCGCGCGCGTCGGCAACCGTTTCCGCCAGGCCGCCGTAAGGAGTCCGTGAGCAAGGCGAACAAATCATATCTCCCCAGCAAGGACTGCGCGACCTG
>JBATXP010000113.1:0-2892 GCA_049673465.1 Litorimonas sp. | reverse complement strand
CCGGTCAGGGCGCGGGCGAGCCGTTCCTCGAACTCGCCCCCCTCACCCAGCGTATCCTGCGCCGCCGTCAGCTCGCCGAGCGCGCCTTCCGCGCCCTGGAGAAAGCGGCGTTCTTCGGACAAGGTCTCGTCCTCGCCCGCGCGCGGGTCGAGACGGTCCAGCTCGGCAATGGCGAGCTGGAGAAATTCGCGGTCGTCACCGGCCTTGGCTTGTCGTTCCAGCAGTGCGTCGAGCGCCTTCTGCGTCTCACGCCGTTTGGCGTAAGCCACGCGCACTGCCGAAAGCTCCGACGCGTAGCCGCCGAAATTGTCGAGCATTCCCAAATGGGTGTTCGGATCCAGCAGCCCGCGCCCATCATGTTGGCCGTGGACTTCCAGCAGCATCGTGCCGATGCGCGACAGCACCTTCACGCCGACGGGCTGGTCGTTCACATAGGCACGGGACCGACCGTCGGCTGCCACGACCCGGCGAAGGCGCAGGTCTTCGGATGCATCGCCTTCTATGTCCTGATCGGACAGCAAGGCCCAGATCGGGTGGCCGTCGCGCAAGGTGAAGCTAGCCGTGGTGGATGCCTTGTCGGTCCCGGCGCGCACGAGGCCGCGATCGGAGCGCGCGCCCGCCGCCATGCCGAGCGCATCGAGCAGGATCGACTTGCCCGCCCCGGTTTCGCCCGTCAGCGCCGTCAACCCACGCGAGAAGTCGAGATCGAGGGACTCGATCAGCACGACGTTTCGGACGGACAGCCCGCTCAGCATGTAGCTTGCTCCAATAGAGACAGTTGCGCCTAGAATAGACGGTCGCGCAGCCTCTCGAAATAGCCCCGATCACGGGGTTTGGCGATCTCGTCGTCCAGATCCACGCCATATTCGGACAGCAGGTCGTAGCTTTCCTGGTACCACGGGCTAGATGGGTAGTTGTAGCCCAGCACGGAGCCGACCTTGCGCGCTTCGCCAATCACGCCGAGCGTGGCGTACGCCTCGACCATGCGGTGCATGGCCTCCTCGACCTGTGAAGTCCGCTCATATTCCCTGACGACGTTCTTGAACCGGATGATCGCGGCCAGGGGCTGATTTTGGCGCAGATAGAAGCGGCCGACCGACATTTCCTTGCCGGCGAGGTGGTCCTGGGTCAGCTCCAGCTTCAGGCGGGAGTCCCGAGCATAGTCGGATTCCGGATAGCGGCGCACCACCTGCTGCAACGCCGCTTCGGCGTTGACGGTCGTTTCCTGATCCCGGCCCACATCGTAGATCTGGTCGTAATAGTTGATCGCGATCAGATAGTAGGCGTAGGGCGCGGAATCGGATCCCGGATGCAGCCCGATATAGCGCTGCGCGGTGACGATGCTCTCCTCATAGTCGGCGGCCCGATAGGAGGAATAGGCGCTCATCAGCAGGGCGCGGCGCGCCCATTCGGAAAATGGGTGCTGGCGCTCGACTTCCTCGAAGAACAGCTTGGCCTCGTCCCAGCGCCGACGTTCCAGCCGGTCCAGCGCCTCGTTGTAGATCAGTTCGGCGGGACGCTCGATATAGGCGAGCTCCTCGCGTCGGTCGCCGCCCAGGCCGAGGGTCGAGCAGGCCGTCAGCAATACCGCCGCCGCCAGCGCCATGGCGCCCGTCTTGAAAGTCTTCGTCATGGGAATCCCGTGCCACACTGCGTGTCGGAGGGTCTTAACCCCAGGACCGGACCGGTGAAAGTGAGAATGTCTTAAGCCGGGAGAGCAACCGCAGGGCCGTCGCTTCGCCTCATTCGGCCCGACATGGCGGCGACGAGGCCGCGCGCGCCCGTCAGCGTGCAGAACTCCCACGCGCCCTGGGTGGCGAAAAGCTTCGTCAGAAGATCGTGGTTGAGGCCGTGGCCGGAGCGTTCGGTCGTGACGCGCCCCAGGATGGGCCCGCCCAGATACATGTCGCCCATCAGGTCGAGCGCCTTGTGGCGGACAAATTCGTCGTCGAATCGCAGCCCTTCCGGATTGAGCACCTCCGCCCCGTCCACGACGATGGCGTTGTCCAAGGACCCGCCCTTGGACAGGCCGGCGGCCTGCAGGGCGGCGACTTCGTGGGTGCGGGCGAACGTCCGGGCGGAGGCGAGCCGATCGCGGAAGGCACGCACGTCCGGGGCGATCTCGACCCGCTGGCGACCGATCGCATCTTCCGCGAAGTCGATGGTGACGTCCACTTCGAACCGGGTCGCGGGCTCGATCCGGGCGTGGGCCTCGCCGGAGCGGACCTCCACAGGGGCGAGAACGCGCACATAGCGGCGCGGCGCGGGCTGGCGTTCCAGCCCGACCTGTTCGATCAGTTTCAGAAAGGGCTCCGCGGATCCGTCCAGCGCGGGCAGCTCGGGACTGTTCAAATCAATGAGCAGATTGTCGACCCCGACGGCGCAGAGCGCGGCGAGCAGATGTTCGATGGTGGAGACGGTCACGCCCGCCGCATTGGCAATGGTGGTGCAGTTGCGCACGCCCGTCACGCTGTCGGGCGCGACGTGGATCAGATTGTGCCGGTCCACCACGTCGGACCGGCGGAAGACCAGGCCCGTATTCGGCGGAGCCGGAATCAGCGCCATGCGGGTCTGACGTCCGCCATGCAGGGAGATACCGGCGCAGACTGCCGATGCCCTGAGAGTGGATTGTCGTCTAACGTTCAACATGCGCCACCACAGCGCTAGGGGGATTGAGAGTCGATCTCAACCAACGCGACGTGACTCAATGTTACGAAGGCGCGTCGCGCCCTTCATTGGGGCGCGATGCTACCGGTTTTGGCGGCGCAGGAAGCTTGGAATTTCCAGTTCGTCTTCCATCTCGTCGCCGAACAGATCGCCGGACTGGATCGGCGTCTGCGTCGTCCGGGGCGTCGGGGCGGGCGCGGCCTTGCGGGTCGCGCGGCCCCAGAG